>JACYMB010000337.1 GCA_015272205.1 Synechococcales cyanobacterium T60_A2020_003
TCCGGTGGGAGAAGCCCGCACCGTATGTTTGCATCGGTGTCGGGAGTACGTCACACAAATTCTAGACAGAGGGCTGACGGCGCGATCGCCGTGCCTTGGGAGGAGGGGATTTAATGGCGTGTCCCCGCTGGGTTAGCGCTTGAAGGAGATGACTCATGCTGACCGTCTCCTGAGCCGCCGCCGCATAGAGAGCAGCGTCCCGGGCGATCGCCTGAATTTCACCACCAGAAATCCCAAAGGATTTTGCCAGCCAACGCCAAGAGATTCGGTCATCGACCGGGGTGGACTCCGGGAAGGCGCGTTGCCAAAGCTGGAGGCGATCGCGTTCTTTCGGGATGGGGAACCCGAATACTGGGTAACCTAACGACTTCCAATGCTGGGAAATGGTTTCGGGCTTTTGGGTGGATAGCAAGGTCAGGCTGGGAACTTGGTGACGTTGCGCCAGCCATTGATGCAGGGAGGCGCGTTTGATCTCAGACGTGCGCCCGAACCAGCATTCCGCAGATTTTAATAGGAGAACCGTCGGCTGTTGAACGCCAAGGTCAGCGATTAGATTTTCCGCGTCATCGAGATCCACCTGCTGAAGATCCACCACGGACAGCGGTTTAGCTAGGGCGTGGGCGATCGCTCGTGCGGCCATCGTTTTGCCTGTTCCCGATGCCCCTTCCAACCATCCCATCAGACCGGGCTGGGTGGCAGTTCCCGGTATTTGATCAAATCCCCAGGTGTGATCGACCGTCGCCTGGGCTTGGATCCGCTGGGTCATGGCTTGTAGGGCCGTCAAGGTCTCCCTGGGCAACACCAAATCCTCCCAGGTGGTCGTGGAGGCAATTTGGGTCATCCACGGTGAAACGGGGGGACTGTAGCCGCCGCCCAACGGATGGGGATATAGAATCGCCTCTAACTGTTCCACTGACGGGTGGGAAGATAGCAAGAAATCCACACAGGGTTCGGTTAACCGCAGGATCGACTTGAGGCGGGTATCGGGGGTGCAGGTGTACAGTTCAACCACACCCTCCCGAATCAATGCGGCATCGGGGGAAAACGACCTGCGGGCGATCGCCCATTCTTGGTCGTTTCGGCACAGCAAGCGCAGCACTAAATCCACCGACGGCAAATCACTGTCGGGCGTATCGTCATCCCCTTTTAGATAGCGGTAGAGGCGGGCATAGCGACGATTAATTTCAGGGGCGAGGCCAATCAGGATCGCATTCTTCTCAAACACGCTCAATCCCAGGCGATCGCGCAGCAGCGGCAGGCCAAGGGACACCCCCTTTTTGCGGCTAAGCTGAATTCGCGCGTCCATCTGCTGCTGAAATCCAAGCTTTTGGGGTTTGGCGTTGTTGGGTTTGCGGTATTCGTCGTAAGCGGGATTGCCTTCCAGAGACACAATCCCTTTCCACCAGTGGCTGGTGGCGCGATCGGCACGGGTTTGGGCAAGGCGATCCGTTTCCTTTTGCTGTTTGCGGTGACGGGCGACCGCTGCCAGCAATACTTGATCGAGCCAACCTAACTCGCTTCGTAGATAGTTCCAGTTATCAGCAAATCCGTCCTGAGCCGTTGACATTGTGCGATCGCCCTGTCTTTCAAAAACTCAAAGGGAAGCACTCATATCCAGAGTGCAGTGCCTGAGGGTTGGCTATCCCTTCATCCGTTGACGCTCGTTGCGATACAGCTTAAGACGCCAAAGTAGAGTTTGGTTCTCCCATGCGGCGAAGAAACTCCAAGGGCAAACCGTCTGCATCGGCAATAAAGGCCACCTCATATACATGATCGCCGATCATCTGCTGAGTTGGCTTCAGTAAGATCGTCAACCTAGGCGCATCTGCCTGAAGGTCTGCCAATCCCGAAAATTGCTGTTCCAGGTGGGTCAGCCATTCCGGCAGACTAGACACCTGTTCCGTGAGGTCAAAGGACAGGTGATAGTAGCCTGTGTAGTGTTCGTCGTGAAAGGCATCGGCAGCAGGACGAGGTTCCGGCACTTGCAACAGCTCAATGCGTCCGCCGAGTCCTTCCATCCAGCACGCCAGCGTAATCCCAGCCGTAAAGCGTTCGCAGACGGTGAACCCAAGCTGTTCGTAAAAGGCGATCGCCCGGTGAATATTGGCCGTTCGGATCGAGGCATGATGCATGGGAGTTACGCTTGCTTAAACGGTAGGTCTTGGTTAATCGCCTCAATTTCCCGCTGCTCCATGTCGTTAACCTCGTTCAGGTAGGGACGCAGGATTTGAAGAAATCGCTGGTTATAGAGCCGATGCAGAGAGGTGTTGGGGGTTGCTGGAAAACCGCGTCGCTTCTTATGTCGTCCTCCGGCTCCAGGGTCAAAGGTTTGGATGCCGTTGGCGATCGCCCATTCAATGGGAGTGTAATAACAGGCGTTGAAATGGAGGCAATCAAAGTCCTGAAACGACCCCCAATACCGCCCGTAGAGCTGATCGCCCTTCGTCAAACAAAACGACATCCCCACCGGACGATCGGGCGCATTGTCATCAAAGGCCGCGACAAAGACGACGCGATCGCGGTAGCAGTGGTGCAGTTGCTCAAAAAAAGCTTTGGTGAGGTACTTGCTGCCCCACCAGCCAAATTTGTCGCAGGTGTCGCTGTAGAAGTGATACATCAACGGAAAAAAGGAGGCGGGAATCTCCTCTCCGGCTAGTACCTGCATGGTCAATCCTGCCGTATCCATGGCCTTTCGTTCCCGCTTGATATTGCGCCGCTGGTTCGCGTTAAACGCCGCGAGATAATCCTCAAAGGTTCGATAGCCGTTGTTTTGCCAAATGTAATTGTGGTGCAGCCAGGGCATAAAGCCATGCTCGACCATGCGCGATCGCCATTTGGGGTCAACGTAGAGGAAATGGCATCCTGAAATCTGATTGCGGGCGCAGAAGCGATCAATTTCACTCACCAGAATATCGGTAATCGCATCTTCATCTTCGTTTGGCGCGATCAGAAATCGGTATCCCTCCGCAGGCGTTACTGGAGACATCCCCAGCAGTTTGGGATAGTACTGAATCCCCAAGCGTTGGGCTAAATCTGCCCACTGATGATCAAAGACAAATTCACCGTAGCTGTGCCCTTTCAGGTAAAGCGGAGCTGCGGCAATTAAAGTGCGATCGCGCCATAGGGTGAGATGACACGGCATCCAGCCTGTATTCGCCGTTGCACTACCGGATGTTTCCATCGCATTCAGCCATTCCCATTCAAAAAAAGGTGTTTTAAGCGGCTGTGCCAAGGCATCCCAGGCTGATTTTGGAATTTCAGAAAGATTTTGAATCCAGGAGGCTGTATAGCGAGGTTTAAGCTGTTCAACCATGAGTTCGAGGTCTAACGGGGCAGGTTCAGTAAACGGCAGATTTTACCTTGGTTCAACTCGCTGGACGGATGGTTGCGCGAATCAACGGCAAGATTCCACAACACGAGTTGGAATGCCTACTCTGTTGATTATCCATAATCTGACCCAAATCGGCTATGCTCGCCGATGCCCCACGCCAATTTACGGATTAAGCAATAAACTCCTGCTTTGCCTTCCTCCACATGGCTGTTTTTTTCTCCTCCACTTCACAGATTTTTGTATCTCTTGTTACATTTTTAATTTTTGTATCAAAAACTACAATTCAAATCTTTCAATTTAAGATCAAAGAAAGACGTTCAAACCTCATCTTTTCCGGAGGTCGCTATATGTTCAGAAAAAATCTCAATCGTAAAAAAACCGCTCAAATGCATCGTGAAAACTTGCGGAAGAATTTAGAGCAGCGCATGGAAGCTGCTCGTGCCCAAGGTAATGATGCATTGGTTCGCCAGCTAGAGGCAGAAGCTCGCTACCTTCAATAATCCGGCTAGCGATGATGACAGCATTCACCTGCATCGTTCTATCACGCTCTGATATGGCATAAATCCCCCGCTCCAGTCCCGGTCGGGGGATTTTTATAAGCAACGGTGCCGGGTTGCTCAGGTTCCGCCACCTGAATCCACAAGTCGGTAATGCAGAAAAACTTCATGGGCGATCGCCTTCACCGATAAAAGCTCTAACTGGGGCGCATGGGCAGCCAACCATCCCTCCCCATCGACAGGCGAGGGCGATGTGCTTCCTCCCAGCAACAGCGGACATACCGTTAACCACAGGTCATGAACCAAACCTTCGTCCAGAACCGCACTCACCAACGCCCCACCCCCGGCTAGCACGATGGTTTGAATTCCCAAACTGGCTAACTGCTCTAGGGCATACCGCATATCGAACGGGCGATTGCCCCTCTCAGCACCACACACAATTCGCTCAAACTCCTTCCGTTCCTGCCATTGCTCGGCTCCTGCTGGGGAGGTTAGCAACCATCGTGGTACAGGCTGGGAGAAGAAGGGAAGGGTGGGATCGAGAGTTCCAGAGGCCGAACAGACAATGTGGACGGGTTGGGGTGGTCGTCCCTGATGTTCTCGTTGTTGCACTAGCTCAGGATTCCGAATTCGTAAGGTTGTGCCGTAAGCCCGCAGCGTTCCTGCCCCAAACAGCATCGCATCGGCCTGGGCAATCTGGGCTTCCAGATGGGCTTGATCAGCCGATGAACCAAATCGGGCAGGCGATCGCCCATAGTCGGCAATCTTGCCGTCTGCACTCATCGCCAGCACCACAGTCACATGGGGAAGATGCATAGCCACGAAAACCCTTGAACGATGGACTCTAAATGGGAAGAGGCCAAACCCTAGACGGATTCAGCCTCTTGAACTAATGGATCACATCACTCGCGAAGCGTCGCAAAGGGGCGATCGCTCTGCTTAAATCAGCGTCAGGTTTGGATAGAGGGCAATCACCTCATCCGAGGACAGCGTATCGGTATCGGCTTGGGGCGTCCACAGAACCTCGACGCCCATTAGCTTCTCGCTGGGGATCGCGCCAATCTGGCTCAGGGCACGGCGTAGAGATTCGGTGCTGTTGACCTTCGGCAGATCCAGTTTGCCTTCGCTGGCAGTCAGGATTGTGACGATGATGTATTCGCCCGGTTCGCTCGTGGCTAACGCCAGGTCTGCATCAGCATCCGCCAAGGACGGACGGGGACTAGCTTGCCGCAGTTGATTGTTCACATTCGACAGGGTTTCTTCGCTGAACTTGCTACGCTCGGCCAAGGCCATACGGTTGAACTGCAACTCTGCCGAACTGAGGTAGGATTGCTCGGTATCCGCGTTGGCATACACCCAATACTCCGGATGGCGCAGAAGAGACAGGGTGGTTTCCTGGAGCACTTGAGCCAGTCCCGCCGACGAGCTGGTATTCGCACTCAGCGCCATGCGGTTGAGATCGGATTGCAGTTCCCGCGCTTGCGCCATCAGACCCACCTGCACGCGCGATATCGTCACACTGGGATTAGTAACGGCCTCAATCTCTCGATCCTCTTGGGCACGACGGAAGGAGGAAACGATGAAGTTGGCGATCGCAATGAAGATCAGGATGGAGAACAATCCTCCAAATCCACCCCCAAACCCAAAAATAGGCATTAGGAACGGGAAGCCAAATCCGCCGCCCGGATAGTATCCCCCGCCGCCCGGTTGGTAGGTGCGACTGGGGGTACGATAGGAAGAGCTAGGTACAGGACGGCTGAAGTTGCTGCCACCGACTCGGCCTGCACGGGCGGCCAGCGCAGAATCAGCATGGCTAAAGGCTAGAGTGGCCACCAGCACCAAGGCCAGGAGGGGTTTAATTAGGGATTTCATCCAGGTGAACACGGTTTTCATAGGCTTTGCGGTGTATTAAATCCACGCATCTTAATGGGGAAGGGGGCAAAATGCCGTCATTCTACAGCTTCGTCTGAAGGATCAGAAAGCGGATGTCCCTTACTTAATAATCTACCGTGTTCTCTGAACGGATGTCCCCGTCTAAAGGATTGCTTTAGGGAGAGATCTCCGTACTTGTAAGGGTTTTACCGATTTAACCCCCACCCACAATCGTCACAATTTCCAGGCGATCGCCCTCGTTGATGGTGGTGGTTTCCCAGTATTGGCGATGGAGAATTTCGCCGTTGTATTCTACGGCAACCAACCGGGGATTCAGTCCCATCTGCTGAAGAAACGTGGGAAGTAGAGTATTTGGCGCACAGGTGCGTGCCTCGCCGTTAACGTGCAAATTAATCATGGATGCAGCGATTTGGAGTCATTCATTCAGGGGCATTCAACCGTCTTCTGATAGCAACATGCAAGGCTCAGCCTAGCCTGCACCATTTCCTATGATCCAACAGCCTTTAACATTTGAATTCGATTCAACTGCGAGATAAAGTACTGCGCAATCAGCGTTGGATTATCGGCTTGCATAATAGACCGTACAACCGCAACCCGCTCGGCCTTCGCACTCAAGACCTCCCCCACGTTATCGGTATTAATGCTGCCAATGGCAAACCAGGGGATGGTGGCGTGTTCTGCCGCATAGCGCACATAGTCCAGTCCAGCCGCCGCCCGTCCGGGCTTGGTCGGCGTTTCGTACACAGGGCCAACGCCGATATAGTCTGCCCCTTCTTCTTGGGCACGGTGTAAGTCATCGGGGCAATGGGTCGAGCGTCCCACAATGCGATTTCCGCCCAGAATTTGACGGGCGATCGCAATCGGCAGATCTTGCTGTCCCAAATGCACCCCATCCGCATCCAGTGCCACCGCTAAATCCACCCGGTCATTCACGATAAACAGGGCACCGTATCTGTGGCAAAGCTGGCGGAGTTCTTGGCCTTGCTCAAGCCGGGTCAGATCATCCGCATCTTTATCACGGTACTGAACCAGCGTTACTCCACCCTGGAGCGCCGCTTCGACAACGCCCAAGAGATGCTCGGTCGGGCTAGTAACGAGGTACAGCAACGCCTGCTGCAACTTTAGGTGGCGCTGATGCCCCAACAGATTGCTTTCCAAGGTGTAAACCTGATAGCGCATTCCCTTCGCCACCGTGCTGAGATCGGGGTGAGATAACTTACCATATTCTTCGAGAACTCGCAGCGCTTCCTCCACTCGGCAAAAGTTAGCTTGCAACACGTGGGTCAAGTTGGCGCGATATTGCTCTTGGGTATGGGTTAAATCAGTTCCCGGATCACCAGGGGTATCGCGGGCAGCCCGAATGTCAGCGGAGTGCCATTGGGCTAGGGTTTGGCGAAGATGCTTGCACTCTTCGGTAAACGGGGTGTTGTTTAAGCCAAATCGGCACCACTCTTCAATAATGCGCAGTCCTTCACGGGCGCGATCGAAGTTGGCATCCAGGATGCGATCGACGGCCACGCTGGAGGATTCGCTCATCCGTTTAGGGTCGGACTGATGTTCTGGCTCTCCCATCGGTTTAAATGCGGTTGTAGAGAAGTGACGTACTCCCGACACCGATGCAAACATACGGTGCGGGCTTCTCCCACCGGAAGTGTTCTACCACTGGTTACCGGGTTCGAGCTTTTTATAGTGAGGAAGACGCCCAGCCCCACTGTTGACAATTTTTTCCACCAAGGAGGTTTGCTGTGCTGTTTCAAAAATGCTCTCTATTGCAACCTTGGAAACGGGAGACTTGCGGCCTAGGCCTACGGGTCGGTCAACTCCAGTTGTCGGTCGAAAGCGTACCTATCAGGGGAAATCAACCCTGCGATGCTTAGCCAATTATACCAGGCTGGCGGTTTGCTCGTCTCCCCTCTCCGCCGCCCCGCGATTGCTTGGCATAGCTGCAAGGGGGACTCGCAACCGCCCCGCTTTCATCCCGACACTCGCCTTCGGCAGAGTGCGGGGCTTTCACGGAGAAGCTAAAGGGTATTGGACTAAGGTATGGTGTCACCATCGTAACAGCCCAGACCGTACATAAATTGCTTGCTTTACTGGATTGATACTCCCAATGTATTCAAAGCGGATCGCCCCATGACTTCACCCCTCACCCTACTCTTCATCCGCCATGCTGAGTCGGTTGGCAATGCCCAAGGCCGCATGATGGGACATTTGGACGATGCGCTCTCTGAAACTGGACTGGATCAAGCGGCGCGACTCGCAGATCGGTTAAGGACTCATCCGCCGACCCACATGTACAGTAGTCCCATTGCCCGTACTCGTCAGACAGCAGAACTATTGCAGCGATCGCTCCCCAACGATTCATCCATTTCGATTCAGTATGTCGATGAGTTGAAGGAGTTCCAAAACGGCATTTTTCAGGGCTTAACCTGGGCAGAAGCGAGCGATCGCTATCCTGATCTCTGTCGTGCCTTGGAATCGAGTCTGACGTGGATTCCCATCCCTGGGGCAGAGTCGTGGGAACAGGGACGCGATCGCGCCCAGCGGTTTATTGCCAAGCTTTTAGACAGTCACCAAGATGGCGATCGCCTTTGGATTGTGACCCATAGCTGGATTTTGCAGCATTTGATTTCGAGTCTGATGGGGTGCGATCGCACCTGGGGCTTCACCGCAGACTACACCAGTATTTTTGAGTTTCAAATATGGCGATCGCACTGGAGTCTACACGATCAGAATTTGGGAAATACAGAACTCTGGAAAATCCGAAGCTTTAACGATAGCCAGCACATCATGAGTCCATAACCGACCACTTGCCCAGATCAGAGAAGCTGTGAACGAGAACCTGTGAACCTGTAACTTTTATGTCGCCAAGCTAATGATTAGGGAGTTAAACTAGGGGGCAGATCGCAGGAACGAGGTTGTGACGCTGTGCATCATTCCCCGCCAGTTCTTCAGCACTTGATGACTGTACTGAACTCGCTCATGGTCGCCCAACTTACTGACACCCTTCCTGGAATGGTCTTCCGATACCAACTGACTCCAGGGTGGCCGATACTCTATCTCAGTGGTGGGTGTGAAGCAGTGCTGGGCTATACCCGTGAGGAATTACTAGCATCCGATGACACGTCTTTACGTTATGGCGACATCATCCATCCGAATGATTTGCCTGGAGTCACTGAGACCGTAAAGGAGGCGATCGCCAACCACCAAGCTTACGTGACGGAATACCGAATCACGACAAAGGGTGGGGAGGAAAAGTGGGTGTGGGAAAAGGGCTATGGCATATACGACTGTCATGGAAACGCGATCGCCATTGAAGGGTTTATTACTGACATTACCGATCTCAAGGCAACGGAATTAGCCCTACGCCAGAGCGAAGAAAGGTTTCGAGCTACGTTTGACTATGCAGCCGTCGGTGTTTGTCTCCTGCATCCCGACGGTTCGATTCTTGATGGCAACCCGGCTCTGTGCAATCTGTTGCAATGTACGCCTGCCGAACTGCACCAGCACCGACTCACCGACGGCACCGCACCGCAAGATACGGAACGCGAACAGACCCTTCATCAGCAACTGTTAGACGGAACGCGATCGCACTATCAACTGGAGAAACGGTGGGTACGTAGCAACGGAGAAACGATATGGGTGCGACTAGCCTACTCTGCCGTTCACCATCCCGACGGATCGCTGAAGTTTTTGGTCGCTATTGTTGAGGACATCACTGCTCGGAAAGACGTCGAAGAAACCCTACTTGGTCAACAAGCATTTCTTCGAACCCTTCTTGACAACATTCCCCAACATATTTACTGGAAGGATTTGAATTTGGTGTACCAAGGGGGTAACCAAGCCTGGGCAACCTACGCAGGTTTATCGTCTCCAGAAGAGGCCATTGGCAAAACGGATTACGATCTATGGCCGATTAGTCTAGCAGAATCCTACCGGGAAACCGATCGCGACGTGATTCAGCATGAAAAACCGCGCCTTAAGGTGCTCCGGCAGGATATCTCGCCCACGGGAGAAATTACCTGGAAAAATTCTAATAAGCTACCGATTCGCAATTCGGATGGCGACCTCATTGGCATTTTGGGAACCTGCGAAGATATTACCGAAATTCGGATTGCGGAAGAGGCGATCGCCCATCGGGAACGCTACTTATCAACCCTGGTTGAAATCCACAGCGAGCTTCTCCAAACTGAAATTCAAGACCAGACGATTCACGACTCGCGCATCCTGGAGCTATTGGGCAAGGTGTCCCAAGCCGATCGGGTCTATCTAGTGCATTCGTTACCCAACGCTCAGGGAACTGGAGACCACTCGCCATCGCCCACACCAAATCAGGGGATCGCCATCTGGTGTGCTGACGGTGCTTCCTCCCTACCCTCTGCCGATGCCCAATCCCTCCTCCCCGCTGACTGGACACTCCAACTTCAGCAGCAGGGAATTCTCTATCTCTGTGATGCTCAACCGTCTGAGGCAGGGCGATCGCTCCTCGATAGTCGTGGGGTGCGATCGCTTCTGGCATTGCCGCTTTGCGTGCGGAACGGACGCATGACTGGCTATATCGGTTTCGAGCGCTATCAAACCGAATCCGGATGGAGCAAGCTTGAAGTTGATCTGCTAACCATGGCAGCATCGGCGATCGCCCTCACCTATGAACGGAAGCGAATCTCGATTGCCTTACGCGACAGCGAAAAACGCTATCGGCTTCTAGCCCAACGAGCCACGGATCTCATCGCGCGCCACAGCCCAGACGGCGTGTATCAATACGTTTCTCCAGCCTGCACGTCACTCTTGGGGTATACGCCCGCTGAGATGTTAGGGCGATCGGTACAGACCTTTGTGCATCCAGACGACTTAGACTCCTTACATCAAAGCTTATCCACAGTGCAATGTGCACCTGAATCAGAGCCGGTTCTGGTTAGTTACCGAATGCGATGTCAGTCCGGCCAGTACATTTGGTTTGAAAGCTCGATTAGCATGATTTGCCATCCCGAAGCGGGGCATCCTGTGGAACTGATCACCGTTTCACGTGATATTTCAGAACGGCGGCTAGCCGTTAATAGGCTGGCGGGACAAGCGCGGGTACTAGAGATGATTGCTACCGACTCTCCGCTCCATGACACGTTGACCCAACTCGCCCATATCATTGAAGAACAGTCTCCAGGTGTCTCTTGTTCAATCCTGCTGCTCAAGGGAGAGCAACTTTTCCTTGGGGCTGCCCCCAGCATGCCTGACCTTTACAAGAGTGGCGTTGAAGGGTTGCGCATTGGGATGGAGGTTGGCTCGTGCGGTACGGCAGCCTATACAGGCGATCTGACGATTACAGAGGATGTGCAGACCGATTCTCGTTGGGTCGCATGGCGAGACTTTGCGGCCCAGTGCAATATTTAATCGTGTTGGTCGATGCCGATCAAGTCACCCCAGGGTCAGGTTCTAGGGGTGTTTGCACTGATGCATAGCCACCCGTGTACCCCCGATGAGCGCGATCGCCATTTGTTAGGAACGGCTAGTCACCTCGCCGGAATTGCGATTGAACGAAAGCGAGTGGATGAAGCCCTCAAACAAGCGGAGGAGAAATATCGCAGTATTTTTGAGAATGCGGTAGGCGGTATTTTTCAAACTACTCCCGATGGTCGATACTTAGCCGTTAATCCTATGCTGGCACGCATCTACGGCTATGACTCACCCGACGATCTCAAGAATAGCCTTACCGATATTCGTCATCAGCTTTATGTTGATCCCAATCGTCGCAACGAGTTCATTCGCCACACTCAAACCTTCGGCAACGTACGAGATTTTGAGTCCCAAATTAAGCGTAAAGACGGTCAGGTGATCTGGATCTCCGAATCGGCCCGCGCCATTTATGATTCCCAGGGCGGGCTCATAGGTTATGAAGGAACGGTAGAGGACATTACCCATCGGAAACAGGCGGAGAAGAACTTGTTGCATCGCGATCGCCTGTTGCAAGCCGTTGCCGATGGCACCTACCGTCTATTGATGAACCCAGACTTAGAAGAGGTGATTCCGGAGGTGCTCGCTATTCTGGGACAGGCCGCTGCCGTGGATCGGGTCTATATCTACGAAAATCATCCCCATAATCCCAGCGGGGAGCTTGCCCTCAGCATACGGTTTGAGTGGACACAGGATGGGATTGCACCCATCATTCAGCAACCCCACTGGCGCAATCAGCCCTATCGCGAGTTTGAATTCATGCAATGGTACGATGCCTTTGCCGCAGGTCAAGCCGTAGGTGGCCCTATCCATACCTTTCCAGAGGTGCAGCAAGAGCTCTTTCACCGTGATCACATCCAATCTATTCTGATGGTTCCCATTTTTCTAGATGGATTGCTGTGGGGCTTTATTGGCTTTGATGATTGCCGAACCGAACGAGTGTGGTCGGCTAGCGATGAATCGAGCCTAGTGGCGATCGCGGCCAGCTTTGGGGGAGCCATCAAACGACAGCGCACTGAGGAACAGATGCGCTATCAGGCATTCCATGATGCGCTTACGGGGTTGCCCAACCGCAGTTTGTTCGATCAGCAGCTTCCGTCGGCGATCGCCTACGCCGAGCGCCACCAGGAAATGCTGGCTGTGGCGTTTCTCGATTTAGATCGATTCAAAACGATTAACGATTCCCTCGGCCATGCCATTGGCGACGAACTGCTGAAGAAAGTCACGCAACGGCTGCTAACCTGCCTCCGCAAAGAAGACATCATTGCCCGCTGGGGAGGGGATGAGTTCACCCTGATCCTCCCTCACCTCAAAACTCCAGAAGCCGCCGCCCGGATTGCTCGCCGCATCTCTGCCGCCTTCCGGCCATCCTTTCAGTTGGCGGGACATGAGCTCCATGTGACTAGCAGTATTGGCATTGCCCTCTATCCCCAAGACGGTCGAGACTTAAAGACCCTACTTCAAAATGCGGATGCGGCTCTTTACCGGGTCAAAGAGCAAGGGCGCGACGATTACCAGTTCTACACCTCTACGATTAATTCCCACGTCTCTCAAATGCTGACGCTAGAGAATAGCCTGCACCATGCCCTCGAACGCAACGAGTTTATCGTTCACTATCAGCCCCAAATTGATGTGCACACAGGAGCCGTAGTGCAAATGGAAGCCCTATTACGCTGGCAGCATCCTGAGTTTGGCTTAGTGCCTCCCAGCCAGTTTATTGCGATCGCTGAAGAGACAGGACTGATTGTCTCGATTGGCGAGTGGGTGTTGCGAACAGCCTGCAAGCAAGGAAAACGCTGGCATGGGATGGGCATCCCCGTACGCATGGCCGTGAATCTTTCGGCCCGTCAGTTCCAGCAGCAAAATCTGGTAATGCGCGTTGCCACGATTTTGAAGCAAACCAAGCTAGCCCCGCAGTGGTTAGAACTCGAAATTACCGAAACCACGACCATGCGTGATATAGAGTTCACTCGCGGTGTCTTGCACGCCTTGGACGCAATGGGGGTTCGGATCTCCATTGACGACTTCGGCACGGGATATTCATCCTTGAATTATCTCAAGATGTTCCCGCTCCATGCCCTCAAGGTCGATCGCTCGTTTGTGAAAGATTTAGCCCAAAATCCCGCTGATGTGGCGATCGCCAAAACGATCATTACTCTGGGTCACGGCCTGGGCTTGCAGGTGGTGGCGGAGGGTATCGAAACCGAGGAACAAGTGCAAATATTGCGATCGCTCGATTGCGACGCCATGCAGGGCTACCACTTCAGTAGACCGCTTTCTGTGGACGATGCCACCCAGTTTTTGCTGAACGCAGCAAGCGTGGCTCACACCAACTTTGAGGTTTGAGTTCTCAGGTTTGGATTGAACAGGCGTTGTGGAATCTAGATTCTAAACAAACTGCCGCAGGAATCGGAGATCGCTGCTGTAGAAGCGGCGAATATCATCAATTTCGTGGAGTACAAGAGCCAACCGCTCAACTCCAAACCCTGCAGCAAATCCGGTGTAAATTTCAGGATCGTAGCCCACGGCTTTGAGGACATTGGGATCCACCATGCCACACCCCAGAACCTCTAACCAGCGCCCCTGCCACTGAATATCCACCTCCGCCGAGGGTTCCGTAAAGGGAAAATAGCTGGGACGGAAGCGAATTGGTACATCGCCAAACATCGCTTCTAGAAAGACCTTAACCGTTCCCTTCAAATCCGTGAAGGTCAAGCCCTCATCCACAGCTAAGATTTCCAACTGGTGGAAGGTGGCGGAATGGGTGGCATCGACCGTATCGCGCCGATAGACTCGTCCCGGAGCCGCAATCCGAATCGGCGGATCGTTCTCTTCCATGTAGCGAATCTGCATGGAGGAGGTGTGGGTACGGAGCAGGTTCCCATCCGGCAAATAGTAGGTATCCACCATATCCCGTGCGGGATGGTCTGCCGGAGTATTCAGCGCTTCAAAGTTGTAGTAATCCGATTCGATCTGGGGGCCTTCCGCCACGGTATAGCCTAGCCCGACCAAAATATCCAAAGCACGATCGAGGATGCCCGTGAGGGGATGGGTATGGCCTTGGGGCACGTAGATCCCCGGCATAGTAACATCTAAGGTTTCTGCGGCAAGCTGCGCTTCAATCTGAGCTTCGGTCAGCGCTACTTTTTTCTGCTCTAGATCGGTCTGCACCGCATCTTTAACCTCGTTGGCCAGGGAACCAATGCGGGGACGCTCGGCGGGGTCAAGTTTGCCCATGCCTTTCAGGACTTGCGAGAGTTGACCCTTTTTCCCCAGGTATTGAATTCTCAGGTGCTCAAGCTGATCGAGATCCGTTGTAGCGGCGATCGCCTGCTGCGCCTCGTCGCGCATTGCGGTCAGTTGGGCTTCTAAATCACTTAACGATACGGTCATACGCTGGGTGTTGGTGGTTTGCAATCACTCTCATTCATCCTATCCCAGTTGCGGCCTTGCTGTGCCTAGAGAAATCGGCGGGTTCCCTTGGTGGTCTGCAAAAATTCTAGGCAGAATAGTCAAGGACACGTGCGATCGCGGTTTAGTCTTCTGGAACCCCATGAAACTTTTAGTCAGTAACGACGATGGAATCTTTTCGCTGGGCATTCAAACCCTGGCCAATACCCTAGCCCGAGCCGGACACGAGGTCACGGTGGTCTGCCCCGACCGGGAGCGCTCGGCCACGGGGCACGGTCTTACGATCCACCAACCGATTCGAGCCGAGCGGATTGAGTCCGTGTTTGATGAAACAGTAGCCGCCTGGGCCTGTTCTGGCACACCGTCTGACTGTGTGAAGCTTGCCTTGGGCGCGATCTTGGATGAACCGCCGGATTTGGTGTGTTCAGGCATTAACCACGGCGCCAATCTCGGCACCGATGTGCTGTACTCAGGCACGGTATCCGCTGCCATGGAGGGCGTTCTTGAAGGAATTCCCAGTCTTGCATTTAGCTTGACGAGCTTTTCCCATCTAGACTTTCAGCCCGCTGCCGATTTTGCGGTAAAGCTCGTGCGGGCGATCGCCCAGCGCCCCCTTCCCCACCTCTCTCTATTAAATGTGAACGTTCCCGCCGTGGCCCGGGAGGATATTGCTGGGGTGGCCATTACGCGCCAGGGCGTGCGCCGATACATCGATCAGTTTGAAAAGCGGGTCGATCCTCGAGGCAAAACCTATTACTGGCTCGCGGGGGAAGTCATTGAAGATGATGGCGATCCCCCCCTAGCTCCAGCCGCTAAAACGACGATGGGCGATCGCCCACCCCAGATCAGCTACGACTTTGAAACGGATGTCCAGGCAATTCGACATAACTTCATTACAATTACGCCGCTTCAATACAACTTGACCTGTGGTGCCGGACTAGAACACTTGCATCCTTGGGCCCATGATCATCAGTGGCTAATACAGTGAAAAGCAGAAATGCTTATCTTTTCTAAAAAATCTAGCTACACTAGAATAGAGGTGCTTTCCCATTGATTTGAGGCATA
>JACYMB010000338.1 GCA_015272205.1 Synechococcales cyanobacterium T60_A2020_003
TTTCATCCCGACACTCGCCTTCGGCAGAGTGCGGGGCTTTCACGGAGAAGCTAAAAGTACGAGTCAATCTTCATGCGACCCGTCGTTTTCAGCCAGTTTTGCGCCTCAATGTAGTTATTTGGGGCTAAGCGAATCGCCCGCTGCCAGTACTCCGCCGCCTGGTCATAGAAAGCATCGGCGTCATTACTTTGTCCGGCCTGTTCCGCTTGCTCGCCCAGGTAGTGATAGATAACCGCAATGTTATTGAGCGCCTGGGTCATTCGGGGATTGTCATCGAGTGCTTGATGATAGTAGTCCAAAGCGCGATCGTGCTCACCATTGCTGGCGTGAATTAACCCCATGTTGTATAGCACAAAACTGCGATCGTAGGGATCTTCTTCCAAGCGCAGTGCTTCTTCGTAGTTGGCTAAGGCTTCGGCATACTCACCATCTGCCTGAGCCGACATCCCATCTCGGTAGTAAGCAAAGGCTTCCTTCGCAGTCTTATTCGTTGGCAGCATTTTCAGAATCAGATCTGCCATGACAGTAAAGGACTTATCAATAAAGTTATCGTTTCGCTGGGTTCTGGGCATAACAGCCTCGGATGCTAGTTCGCAATTTTTACCTTAAAACAAAATGCGCCGGAGTCAACGCAGATATTTACAATGTAACGTCCCCTCTACCCCTTTGGCGCAGCAGTGCGGTAGGGGGTCAGCACTATTTCGGTGCGATCGCCCGGTCGAGGGGTTAAAAATCGTGTTTCAGGGCAAGCGTCAGCAAGCTGCGCCCGCACGGTGTCCGCCCCACCCGCTCTGTTAAGAATCTGGGCAAGCAACCCTGTATACTGCACATTGCCCCCTTCCGTCGTGGGCAGCATCACTTGAGGCCGCACCCGCTTTGCCAAATCCACCGCTGTTTGATAGCCCTGGATAATGGGCCCCGCCATCGGAACCGTGAGGTCAGCGACCGGGGTAATCACCACATCAATGGGCGCAAAGGCGTCGAGGGAATCATCGGGAAAGCCGTGGGGTTCGTAATACAAAGTCAGCCCCGTGGCTAAGTCGGTCAGGATGTAGGCATTCTCGGTTAGGAAGGGGCCAATGGCCGCACCGGGAACGGCTCGAATTCCAATGGTATTGTTGAGCTGAAAACCTTTACCAGCGGGTAATGGGGTCACTTGGGCATATCCCAACTTGGTGACGACTTCGGCTGCATTGGGGGAGGCGACCACGGGAATTTGCCGATCCATCTGGCGTAGCGTTTCGGGGTGGGCGTGATCGGGTAATCCCTGGGATAGCAGAATAAGGTCGATATCCCCTGGAATAGGGTGAGGGTGAGGATTTTTACCTTCAAAGAACCAGGGAGCCTTCAGAAATACTAGGTCTCCCACTAGCCAAGGATCAACGAGAATTCGCCTACCGTTGATTTCCCAAAGCCAAGAGTTGTTGTCTAGCCAGGTTAGGTACATATCGAAGTCAGAAGGTGTGGGAATAGTCTGTCTTTATCCTAAAGGGTTATTCTGCTTGAATGGAATCGAGATGGGCAGGAGTGGGCGATCGCCCGTCACCCAAGCAGTCGTAAAAATTTCATTACGGATGCTCGTGGAGTGAAACAGGGGGTGCTATCGTAACTAAACATGAGCGATCGCGGGTGTAGTTCAGTGGTAGAACGTCAGCTTCCCAAGCTGAATGTCGTGGGTTCGAGTCCCATCATCCGCTTCGTTGCCACCTGTTACATTTGCTGGCGTTGAATCAGATGCCGAAAGAGCCCCTCCTCGCTTGCTAATTTCTTAAAGTCGCCACTCTGCACCACTCTGCACCACCCGTCCTTTTTCTAGTACTTGAAGATGTATCTGAACTTTCTTCAGATAACCATGTTTCCACAGGTGCAGTATCCGTTTGCGCAATCGCTATTGCGGAGAGAAGCAGCCCTGATCCATCAAAAGCCAGACCAGAGAGGATTAATAGGAAACTCAACTTCCGATTGAATACTGTGACCGTAGGGAGAACGCGTCAGTATTACTAAGTAGGTGACCCAGCCCTTTCAAGGTACTGTTTTATCTTCTTTAGATTTCGCTTCACTCAGCAATCGAGCAGTGGAGACGTGAGGTTTATCTTTTTGGCGTTTGGGTTTGGGGACTT
>JACYMB010000339.1 GCA_015272205.1 Synechococcales cyanobacterium T60_A2020_003
AGAGCGATCTGGGGAAGCCCGCGCTCTACCCGATAGGGTGAGCGTCGGGAGGATGTCACCAATGTTTTTATCCTTTGGCAATGAAGGTTAGGATTGTCTTGATTTTTCAGGTGGGAGCCAAGTTTTGAGTTCTCAGGTTTGAGGTGGTGATGCGTTGTATCGGCAGTCGCCATCAGATGTTCTATTCCCCTCGGTGAGGGGCGTTCAGGGTGTAGATTGGCATGAGAGCCAATTTTGAAACTGGCACAAGGGCATGAAACCCGTTAAAACGCTTTCCCGTCCGGAGTCCCAAGGCAGGTTGGACGTCAATGCGGGCTGAATTATGAAGCAAGTTTCTTTGTTTGGCATGGCACTGGTGAGCGCAGGCATGATGATGGCAGGTGTGAGTCAAACGGCGATCGCTGCGACCTTCGACCAGCGGGAAGTGGATCAAAATCGGTTGATTGCGATCGCCGCTCCAGCCGGACAAATCTCCCACCAACTGCTAATCCTGGAACAAATTGGCACTCGCCGCTGCTGGGAAGAGGAAGGGGATGCGATTGGAACGGTCGATCCGCTCCTGTTGGATTTCGACTTCACGGGCATTTGCGGACGGAGTACCGATAGCAATGGGTACTCAGTGCGGGTAGCAGGGCAAGATTTAGCCTTGGACTATAGCCTTCGCATTCAGGAACGGGATGAGGAACTGGTGCTTGTGGCGGTCTCGAATCGCGATCGCACGGCACCTGTGCTTGAGATTGGGCATACGGCTGGTGTATCGGATGGTTTTCTCCGCATTGAGCTAAATCCCGGATGGCGGATGACGAAGCGTACCTATGAGGGACGAGTGCTGTCTCACATTTACCTCACCCACGACAGCGATCTAGGAACGTTGGTGGCAGAAGCTAGCGATCGCCCTACGGCAACTCGTCCGTCTACCTCGTCAACGACCGTTTCACCCAGCGATCGCATCTCTGCCTCCTCAACGGTGATTACGACCCCAACGGATGTGCCCCGTATTTCAACCAGCCCTTCGACATCGAGCGATCGCCCTTCCAGAGTAATTATTCCATCTACTTCATCCACCCCTACAACGACCTCATCTGGGGCGATTAATGCCGTCACCTATCGGGTGGTGGTTGATGCCAGCAGTTCCCAACTCGATGATATTCAGGATGTTGTGCCGGACGCGTTTCGGACAACGGTGGACGGACAGTCGGTGGTGCAGGCGGGTATTTTTCGCGATCGCTCTACGGCAGAATCGATCCGTCAATCGTTGGACAATCGTGATTTTCAGGCGCGGATTCTCACGATTCCGGCGGGTGCGCTGGTGGTCTCTCGATCCTCCTCAACCCTATCGAGTCGTACTCCTGGCGTGACCTCTCGCACCAGTGATGACGTACCCGATTTGTCCAACAGCCGTCTAACGGTTGTTCTGGATCCGGGGCACGGGGGTAGGGATCCCGGTGCGGTGGGGATTAACGGTCTCCAAGAAGCTGATGTTGTTCTCGATATTACCGAGAAAGTCGCTGATATTCTTGAGGATCAGGGCGTTAATGTCGTGATGACGCGCGTGGATGATCGCGAAATTGACCTTGCTCCCAGGGTTTCAACGGCGGAACGGGCAAACGCTACCGCTTTTGTCAGTATCCATGCCAATTCCCTGAGCCTGAGTCGGCCTGAGGTGAATGGCGTGGAAACCTACTATAGTTCGTCGTCGTCCTTGGGGCGACAGTTGGCGCAGTCGATTCAGGAGAATTTGGTAGACGAAACCGATATGGGCGATCGGGGCACCAAGACGGCTCGGTTCTACGTGCTGACCCAAACCTCGATGCCTGCAGCCTTGGTGGAAGTGGGATTTGTGACGGGCGAGGAGGATGCACCGCTATTGGCGAGTTCTGCCTTTCGATCTCGGATTGCGGAGGGTATTGGGCAGGGTATTTTGGACTATTTGCAGGGGCGATGAGCCAAGCCGGAACAAAAGCTGCTTACCCCGACCCTCAATGGTTTCATGATCTATCTATACCGCTAGGAATTCCTGAATCACGTCGTTGCTGAGGTCACTGGTTACACCAGAGGCCACAATGCCACCCTTTTGCATGGCGTAGTAGTAATCGGCCTGCCGCACAAAGTGGAGGTGTTGTTCCACCAGGAGGACGGAAATTCCGGTTGCGGCAATGATCTGTTTGACCGCTGATTCAATGTCCAAAATAATCGACGGCTGAATCCCCTCGGTTGGCTCGTCTAAAACTAGGAGCTTGGGTTTGCCCATCAAGGCACGAGCGATCGCCAATTGCTGCTGCTGTCCACCGCTGAGGTCTCCGCCCATGCGGGATAGCATGGTTTTCAACACGGGAAAGAGATCAAAAATCTCATCGGGAATCTCCGTAGAGCGGGATCGCGTGGGTCTTGCTTCCAATCCCAGAATCAAGTTTTCCTTTACGGTGAGACGAGGAATGATCTCTCGACCTTGGGGGACGTAGCCAATGCCCGATCGCGCCCGCTTGTCTGGCGTTTTATCGAGAAGGGACTGCCCAAAATAATGGATATTGCCACTACGAGGTTTTAACAAACCCATCACCGTTTTCAACAGCGTGGTTTTGCCAACACCATTCCGACCAATCAGACAGATCATTTTTCCAGATGGAACGCTCATGTCCACATCTCGGAGAATGTGGCTTTCACCGTAGTAGACGTTTAACCCAGAGACCCGCAAGACAATCTCATCAGATGATTGGTTGGGGGTAGACTCGGTAGATTCCATAACCGATGGTGACCATTCGCTCACAACCTCTCTCCTATGCCGCTTTGTGGCTTTCTTCAGGACTGCCCAAGTACACTTCAATTACCCGTGGATCGTTTTGAACCTCTTCAATACTGCCTTCGCAGAGTACCGATCCTTGGTGGAGTACTGTGACCTTGCGGGCAATCTGACGCACAAACTCCATGTCATGTTCAATCACGATAATGGTGTGGCTTTGGGCAAGGGAGATGAGAAGTTCTCCGGTGCGCTCCGTTTCCTCATCGGTCATGCCGGCCACAGGTTCGTCTACAAGGAGGAGATCGGGGGATTGAGCCACGAGCATGCCAATTTCGAGCCACTGCTTTTCCCCGTGGGACAGAAACTGGGCTGGAATGTCGGCTTTGGCGGCCAGTCCGATGACGTTGAGCAACTCTTTGACCGTCCGGACTTCACCACTGGGCGATCGCCGAAATAGAGTGTTAAAGACCGTTTTCTTACGGTTGCACGAGATCTCCAGATTTTCCCGTGGGGTGAGATTGAGATAGACACGCGGCGTTTGGAACTTCCGTCCTACCCCCATCCGCGCAATTTGGTACTCCGCATAGGGACGAACGTTTTTGCCTTTGAAGTAGACATTTCCCTCCGTCGGCTTTACTTTGCCCGTAATCACGTCTAGAAAGGTCGTTTTTCCGGCTCCGTTTGGCCCGATAATCACGCGCAACTCCCCTTCATCCACATCAAACGTGAGGTGGTTGAGCGCTTTAAAGCCATCAAAACTAACCGTTAAGTCCTCAATTGCCAATATTTTCCCGCTCACGTTCTACCTCCGGATCAAGGTCAAAACTAGGATAGGTTTCGGCTCGCTTCGGCTTGCCAATGATTTGGCGAATCTGATCCATCGCTTGGTATCGGAACCAGCCAATGAGTCCATCGGGTAAGAGAGTTACCACTAGCAGGAACAGTGCCCCTTGGAAGAATAGCCAGATTTCCGGGAAACGTTCGCTGAGGAATACGCGGGCAAACCCCACTAAAAGTGTCCCTAAAATGGCTCCGACCAGCGTTGCTCGTCCCCCCACCGCTACCCAAATCACCATTTCAATCGAAAAGGCGACATCCATTGCACTGGGGGTAATAATCCCGGATTGGACGGTGTAGAGTGCGCCAGAGATTCCGGCAAGGGCCCCAGAAATCGCAAATACGAGAACTTCAAAGCTGGTGGGATCGTAGCCGGAAAAGCGAATCCGGTTTTCGTCGTCTCGGATGGCAATCAGTAACCGTCCAAAGCGACCACTGGTCAACCATCGGCACAGGACATAGGCCAGCACCACCAGAATCACAGTGAAGATGTAAAACCGAACCTGCATCGGCGTTGAACCGACCTGCATACCAAACAGGGTAGTCGTGTCGGTTTTGAGGCCGTTGGTGCCATTAATCAACTTTTGCTGACCGTTAAAGAAGTTGAAAAAGACCACCAGAGATGCCTGGGTCAAGATTGAGAAATAGACCCCCCGAATCCGGTTTCGGAACACTAGATAGCCTAGCAGGGCAGCAACGATCGCCGGAATCAAAAAGATGGCGATGACCGTAAATGGAAACGAGTAAAACGGTTGCCAAAACCAGGGGAGTTCCGAGACACCATAGAGGGTAAAGAACTCCGGGATTTGTCCCTCTGGAATTTGCAGTTGCAGGTACATGGC
>JACYMB010000340.1 GCA_015272205.1 Synechococcales cyanobacterium T60_A2020_003
ACTGAAGGAAACGCCTTATTCTCAATACGGTGTGCTTCTTGCTGTGACCAATTACAAAAAATGTTTGGCCGTCGGGATTTTGGATTGCGAATAATTGGCCTCCCCCATAGCCCTCTGGAACCTTGACAAACCGGGTATCCGTTCCGACATAGCGCTGCTGTAGCTCGGCTGAAACCTCATCCGGACGGCGATCGTTCAGCCACCACATTTGATGAATACCCGGTAACGGATCGGCAGTGACCGAACTAGAGGTGAAAAATTGTTCAGGATTGTCAAATGTTCGCGGCGACGGTGCGATGCCCTGAGCCGTTAAATCTCCTTGCATACCTTCAAGATTGCTAGCAAAGGCAGTTTGCAGCGGAAGGGGGGCGAAGGGCGTGGGCAAAGTCAATTCAGCTGTATGTTGTGGTGCTAAGAGAAAACGACCAATGGGCGTGTCTTGGGCGTGAGTGGCGATCGCCCCGCTTCGTCCAAATCTTCCCGTGCCGCGTACAGCACATCGCTCACAATCTGCTGTTCTTGGCGCATAAGCTGAAACCAGAACCAGGCTCTCTCTAATCCAGTCGCCACGGTAAAAACCGACAATCCCACTAGCGGCACCATGACGGGGCCGCCCTTAATCACCCATTCCAACACTGGGAACATGGCCTGCTCTCTTTACTGCGGTGCAATCGTTATCCCTCATTGCTCAGAATAACGGAACCCCTTGGCGAATCTGTTTAAGAGTGGGCAAGTGAGAGACTAAGGCAAGGTTAAGCTTCTGAAGGGTGGGATGGGGATTGGGCGATCGCCCAATGGTCCCTAACCCCATCGGACGATTGAGGGGTGTCATACTGGCACGACTTGCAACGTGTGGCGATGATTGAGAGTGAGTGTCGTATCAACGGCAAAATCAGCCGAGAGCACCGCTACGACTGGAGCCGTTTGGGTAATGATCCTTACCGCATCCAGATCCTTTCCCAGTCGTTTTCATGGGTTTGCCCTAGGTTCTGGAGGGGTGGTGTAGCGTTTTAGCTCATCCGTCAACGATGCATCACGGGAGGCTGTGCGTGCCCCGGCTTCGGCGGCCCAGCGCTTGAGGCGGATGATTTGCTCATGGGCGATCGCCGCTAGGGGAACCGTTTCTTCAATAGACAGCAAAATATCTTCGGTGGTGAAATCGCGCCGCTGTCCCTGATGCAGGGTGGCAAACGCCCGGTGCATCCCGTCAATAATCACCTGCTCAATTTCCGCACCGCTAAAGTCCTTCGCCTGTTTTGCTAGCAGAGGCAGGTTAAACTCCCGTAGCCGGCTGGGACGCAGGCGTTGTAGGTGTACCTTAAAAATATCTTGCCGTTCCGAAAGCGTCGGTAAGTTGAGAAAAAAGATCTCATCAAACCGTCCTTTTCGCAGCAGTTCTGCGGGCAAAATCTGCACGTTATTGGCCGTTGCTACGATAAAGACTGGACTCGTTTTTTCCTGCATCCAGGTAATTAAACTGCCAAAGACCCGCCGACTGGTTCCCGAATCGCCATCGACGCCGCTGGTAATGTTGCCAAAGGCTTTATCAATTTCGTCAATCCATAGGACACAAGGGGCGATCGCCTCGGCAAGCTGAATCATTTGGCGAATCCGGCTTTCACTTTCCCCCACAATGCCGCCAAACAAGCGTCCCGTATCCAGTCGCAGCAGGGGGAGTCTCCATTCGTGGGCGATCGTCTTTGCCGAAAGGGATTTGCCCGTGCCCTGAATGCCTACCAGCAGCACCCCTTTCGGGTTGGGAATGCCATACCGTCGCGCCTCTTCGGTAAACGTGCCCTGCCGCATCCGCACCCAATCTTTGAGATTGTCTAACCCGCCCACGCTGCTGAGGGAATCCTGAGTTGGATAAAACTCTAGAATTCCCGTCTGGCGGATCGCTTGCTTTTTCTCATCTAGCACCCTTTGGATATCACTTTCGTTGATGCACTGCTTGGTGGCGATCGCCATTGCCAGCACCCGCCGAATTCGGGCACGACTCAAGCCTTGACACGCTTTGATCAACTGCTCCTTGGCTAAGCCCTCAATTTGAAATTGATTGGTGGGAACCGTTTGGGCAATCAGGCGTTCGATATCGCTTGCCGTGGGTAACGGGAAGTCGATTACGGTGATATCTTCGGCCAGATCCGTGGGGATGTCTAAGGTTGGGCTGAGGAGGATCACGGTTTTGCGACTGCGTTTCAGATCCCGCACTAGATTCTTCAATTCCCGGATAATCGGAGCCTGTTTCTCCTGAATCGGAGCTTTCAAAAATGGGTGCAAGTCTCGCAGGACAAAGATCACCGACTCTTGCGGTGTGACACTAGCGACCCGACTCAACGCCGCCATCACCGAGCCTTTGCCGGAACCGTCATCCTCCCATCCCCGCACCACATCCCACAGCAATAGTTTTCGGGGAGACGTTGCCTGGGTCGCTACGGCCTGCAGCATCTCTTCCACAGGTTCCTCTTCGACGGAAACGATGTAGAGGATCGGAAACCGTGCTCGGATCATCAGATCCAGTTGATTCACCATCGGATGATTGGACATACCTTGTTCGTTCGCCACCTATTGTCTCCGTTCCGCGATCGCACTCAATCCGTTAACAAATTCGTTGCAGTTCCCAAACTCGGCATCCATTCCAAGCCTACTGCTCTACACTTTGGGTACGTTTGCGTCTGTTTTCTAGTCTATTTCCCTCCAATGGCTTCTCCGATCCAATCTTCACGGTTTTCTTTGGCAACGACTCTCTATGCTGCATTGACTGGAGGTCTAACCTGGATTGCCGTCGTTCTGCAATTCCATATCACGACTAATAAGGCGATTGAGGATGGCCTGGGATTCTGGATCGGTGCAACGCGATACTTTGGTTACTTTACGGTGCTGACCAATTTGCTGGTGGCCATCGCCCTTACGGTTCCGCTGATTGTGCCTTGGCATCGGATCTCGTCTTTTTTAACCCATCCGTCTACTCGAACGGCGATCGCTGGATACATCATTATGGTTGGCGTTGCCTATTACCTGCTCCTCAAAAACGTTTGGAATCCCCAAGGGTTACAGCTCTTTGTGCATCATCTGCTGCATAGCGTGATTCCGATTGCCTATGTGATGTTCTGGGCTATGTTTGTACCTAAAACTCGACTGCAATGGCGCGATTTGCTGGTCTGGTTGATCTATCCGCTCATCTATTTGGCGATCGCCCTGATGCGCGGTGCCCTGTTCAACTGGTATCCCTATCCCTTTTTAGAGGTGGATAAACTCGGCTATCCAGAGGTTTTGTGGAATTCTCTAGAGTTATTGCTAGGGTTTGCGGTCGTTAGCCTGGGGTTAATTGGCATCGGTCGCCTGGCGGGGTATTGGCTTAAACAAAATCAGTAGATCGACAATAAGTGTATTTCTCAATGAATCCTGGCTTTGACCCTCCTAAATCCCCCTACCCTTCGGGAAGCCGCTTTGCGTCTATAAAAAGGGGGATTTCAAGCCATCTTTGGCTCGGGTTCCCCCTTCCGGAAGGGAGGCTAGGGGTGAACCAAACAAGGTTTGTAATCTGATCGTGCATCGAACGTTGATGGCAAAACCTGCCTCCACGCACGATACTATTCTCCAGTCGTTGCGGCGGTTGTGTCCCCCTCAGGACTTGTGATCAGCACAAACCCTCTAGTAAGGTTTGAGGTGGAGTCTATGGTATTCATCGCTCGCCATAGATCGTCCGTTGTTACCCAAA
>JACYMB010000341.1 GCA_015272205.1 Synechococcales cyanobacterium T60_A2020_003
TCATCCCGACACTCGCCTTCGGCAGAGTGCGGGGCTTTCACGGAGAAGCTAAACTTGCGATCGCGCTACCACTCAACCCTCAATCATCCTGGGGTTCAGACGTAGAGCCGCCAGGGGACGAATTATAAAGCGCATCCAACCGCTCGCGGGCATCTTCTACGGTAATAGAGCGCATTACCAAAAATGGCTCACTGACTACATTGCCAGATTCGTCTAACAACTCTGGATGGATCGATTGTCCTGCGCCCGTATAGCGACTGACAGGGTGTGATGGATAGGATACACCGGACGATCCGTAGCTGCGTTGCGATTCAATGCCTAACGTCATCAGATTCCGGACTAGATTCACAACGGCCAGTACCGCCAGCACTGTAAAAGCAAGGATGTATATCTAATGCAGCATGTCAGTCTCCAGTAACGCGATCGAGTTCACAATTTTATGGCTTTTACGGATCAACGATGGACGCTACGCCACCGTTGAGGATTCAAGAGTAATGTCTATTAAAAACGCACCATCAACGCACAGGTTTAGTCCAAGTCCAAGTCCGTGGGATGTTCCCGGCGATATCGCATTCCGACCTTCCAGCACTCGGCTACTAAGTTGTGCCAAGGTACCATGATGGATGCTTCCACTCCAACCTGACCATCGGTTGCATTCAGTAACATCTGAGCAGTGCTGACCTCTTGCTGGGCCTGAATTACGCGCGCCAGCAAATCAGCCTGCGCAGTAGGCTCTAAAAAGTCAATCGTGTGCGCTTCGAGGAGCGATCGCGATCGCTGGAACCAGTACTGGAAGTCCTCTAAAAGGGGTTCCAGCAAGACTTTAAGCAAATCGGACTCGGATGAATTTGAGTTAGGCATTAAACCGAACGATTCGAATTTCTAGCTTACATCGTCATCTTAATATAATTTACGTTTCGCAACAATTTTTGATGCTAGTGCCCAATCAAGCCTCTAGTCAGGCGTCCAAGGTAAGCATTGATGCCGATGTATGGCTGAATTCCTGGATGGAAAATTGCTTCAAAGCACGGTGAATAGACGGTTTAGGGCATATTTACTACGTTCTATTGGTTGTGCCACTCGTTGCCACAAACACTCGCTACCTGAACTCGGATTTGCAGATTGTTTTAATGTTTTCCAGTCTGGAATACCGCTCACGCTCCTCATCAGAGTGATAAAATCTCGTTGTTTTAACTGAAAAGCCGCTGAATCATTAGAAACGCGAGAGAAACCTTTCCTCTGGTCCATACTTTGGCCTATCAAATTTATTTTGTTCACTATATGGATCAAAAGCACCGCAATGCCGAACCGTAGAACTATCGTTAAAAGCCTTGTTGCAGGCGCAACCGCTGCCGGAGTGCTGAGTGCCTGTGGGCAAACCCAAAGCACGAGTTCCTCAAGCGCAACCTCCCCAAGTGCGCCTTCGGTGCGATGGCGGATGGCGACTAGTTGGCCTAAGTCGTTAGACACAATCTTCGGCGGTGCTGAAACCCTGTGCAATCGAGTCCGAGAAATGACTGGAGGTCGATTTGACATCACTCCCTTTGCTGCGGGTGAAATTGTGCCAGGATTGCAAGTTTTGGATGCGGTGCAAGCGGGCACGGTGGAATGCGGCCATACCGCCAGCTACTACTACGTCGGCAAGAACCCCAGCCTTGGCTTTGGTACCTCCATGCCCTTTGGCTTGACGGCTCAACAGCAAAATGCCTGGCTCTATGAGGGCGGTGGTATTGAGGTGATGCATCGCCTGTACTCTGATTTTGGGGTTCTGAGCTATCCTGCCGGGAATACTGGTGCGCAAATGGGGGGATGGTTTAAGCGAGTCATCCAATCGGTCTCAGACCTCAACGGTCTGAAGATGAGAATTCCGGGACTTGGGGGTGAAGTGATGGCTCGTTTGGGGGTGAATGTGCAAGTTTTGCCTGGAGGTGAAATTTTTCTAGCGCTCGATCGAGGTGCTATCGATGCGGCGGAATGGGTTGGCCCGTATGATGATGAAAAGCTGGGCTTGCAGCGAGCGGCAACCTACTATTACTATCCCGGCTGGTGGGAACCTGGGCCGACGCTGGAGGTTCAAATTAACCAAACGGCATGGAATAGTCTGCCGAAGGAGTATCAGGAAATTTTCAAGACGGCAGCCTACGAAGCCAATGTAACGATGTTGGCAAAGTATGACACCCGAAACCGAGAAGCGCTGAAAACCCTGGTGGATGGAGGGACGCAGTTGACGCCCTACACCCCCGAAATTTTGGAAGCGGCTCGCAAAGCATCGTTTGATTTCTACAATGAAACGGCTGGTCAGGATGCCACCCTTAAAGAGATTTTCGATCAGTGGAATGCATTCCGAGAATCGATCCAACAGTGGAATAAGATTAACGAGCTGAACTTTGCTACATTCAGCTACGGTAGCTGAGACTCACGGCTAATTGCGTTTTGGATGGGATGAAATGGTGGAGTGCAGTGCCGCTGCACTTCATAGTCTTGTATTCCGGTGCGGTATCGTTTTGCAGACTGAACTCCGCGCTCGGTCTGCTTTAGTTTTTATTGTAGCCTTCGCCTGAACTCTGGGTACGCATATCATAGACTGCGGGTGGGCGATCGCGCCTCACCGTTGATATCGTCGATGACGCTGGAAAGCCACCCCAGGGATAAAAATGTCTTGAATCCCGCTACACCCTATAAACTCAGCAATTCTCTGTATATTCAGCAATTCTCTGTATAGCGCCTGCTGGGAGGTCAGGAATTCGGTGAAGGGTGCTTGGTTCGCCGTGATCACGGGTAGCTCAGAGGCGATCGCTTCTAAGACCACCAATCCCCAACCGTCTTTTAAGGAGGGAAATAGAAACGCATCGGCAAGGCGGTAGAAAGCGGCGAGTTCCACGGTAGAAATGACTTCGGGGAGGATGACGGCATCGCGCAACTTCAGGCGATCGATGAGGTCAAAGCACTGTTGGCGATAGTCCTGATAGTCAAACAGCGTTTCCCCGCCGACAATGATCAACCTTGCGTTTGGCTGTTCGTCCCGAATTTGGGCAAAGGCACGCAGAAGATTCAGCGAATTTTTGTGCGGTTCCAGTCCTCCTACGGTCAGGTATAAGGGAGAAGTCTGCAATGCCCACTGCTGCCGTACCTCTGCGTCAAGGTCTTGGACTTGCGGAAAAAAAAGAGAGATTGACCCCGTTGACGACGCGAGGCGCATAGATGTTGTAATACTCCTGGAGTTCGCGCTGCCAGCGATCGCTCACACAAAGACAGAGATCGGCGGCTTGGATGGATCGCTCCTGGCAGTGCTGTAAATAGGGACTGCGATAGTCTTCAATGTGGTGGACGGTGCGAATGAGATGGGAAATCCGACGCTGCTGACGTAGTTCGACCAAGGCATTTGCACGTAGGCAGTCCTGGGCGTGGAAAATATCATGCTCAAGAGGTCTACGGCTAAGAAACTCCACAAATTCCTGAATGCGTTGGTGGATCAATGCGTCTATGTCAGTTGGGGCAGGCGCGGCGGGGACGAGACAAACATGACAGGATACATCTCGCTCAAAGCCTGTGCCGTCTTTACTCAACGCATAGATACAAACGGAATGTCCCAAATTCTGTAACGCTTCCGCCAGTTCTAGGGTATGCACCACGCTGCCCCTGAGCTTGGTGGAATAGGTAAAGAGAGCGATCCGGAGGGATGAGTTCATAGGGATGGCGTCGAGAGAATGGTTTGGGACGGCTGAGAGAGGGGCGATCGCCCAAAGCCAGTGAGGGGACGCTGTACCGGATCCCAGAAATCCACGGACTCACCTCCAGATTCAAGTTGCAACATCGATCCGTTCTCGACTATGCCAACCGCTTCACATACGAGTCCCTTTCCTCGAAATCGGGTTTGTACCGCGTGGGTATGTTCTGGGCGCAGACTCAGCACAAATCCATAGCTGGGAAAGCAGAGTAGCCATTTTTCTAAGGCCAGATCAGGCGGACAGGGGATCTGATCGAGATGCAGGGTTGCACCACAGCCAGAGGTTTCCAAGAGCATGATGAGGGTTCCGACCAGTCCCCCCATGCTGATGTCTTTTCCGGCATCGCATAACCCCGACTCTGCAATCATCGGTAGGAGAGAGAGACAGTCCCGCAATTGGGCTGGATCAGCGGTGGTAGCCGCATTCCAAAAGGAATAGCGTGGATGGGAGGCTCCCCGAAAGTCGGTAACCATCATCAACACATCCCCGGGCTGGGCGTTGAAGCTGCTGATGAGTCGGTTTGCCCGTCCCAAAATCGCAACCGAGAGAGCCGTATAAGGGCTATGGGTGTTGGTATGTCCGCCAACGATCGGAATACCGTAGGCGATCGCTGCGGCTTGCATGCCTTCAAAGATGGGTTTTGTGATATCGTCGGACGCACTCCAAATCGTGTCCACAACGGCGATCGCCCGTCCCCCCATGGCGTAGACATCACTTACATTCACCATGACGGCACACCAGCCTGCAAACCACGGGTCGGTGTCTAAAAACTGGGGCAGTAAGCCCTCTGCGGCAAGCAAGAGATAGCCTCCGTGATCTGGAATTGCGGCACAGTCATCGCCTAGCAAAATTACAGAGGGATCGACGTTACAAGGATTTAAACCCAACGCAGGATTCAAATATCGCGCTGCTGCTTGGATATCTTTCTTATGGAGAATGCCGAGAGATGCTCGTAAGCGATCGGCGAGGTCACAGAGCCTAGATAGGAGCCTGAAAACGAGTTTTAGCCTTTAGCTTTATCAGCACGTTATTCACATGGAACTTAACGGTGCTTTCGCTAATGATTAGCTTTTGGGCAATGTCGCGATCGCGTAACCCGTCACACAGCAATTGCAAGATCTCCTGTTCCCGTGGCGAAAGTACAGAGGTAGACTCATGGGCAGGTATCAGTTCCTCGGTCCTTCCTTGGGCGATCGCCTCTAGCACCGTTCGTAACTGGGTGGCATCTGTTGATAGATCGACGACGGCACTCACTCCCTCTGGAATCGGCAGGCGATTGCTCTGAACCCAAATAACCGGAGAGGGGCTAGGCAAGAGACTCAAATCATCGGTTAACAGGGGAAGATCTGGAGCAAGGTACTCACTAACCTGTATGCCTGCCGCGTAGGCTAATTGCGTAAACGCAACCTGCAACACCGGGGAGCGACACTGCACCTGGAGCTGCTTTGGAGAGAGGGTCGGTGAACGATACGGGATTGTGAGCAAGACTTGGAGAGCATCGGTACGCATATCGTAAAGCAACTGACCCCCTAAGCTATTGGCCCACCATGGCAGCAATCCACCGAGCGATCGCCCCACGCGTGGGTGCGATTCTGTGAACATCGTTGCTAACGCTTCCAAACTGACCGCTTCGTCGGTATAGACCAAGCGACAGTAGCGGCAGTTTAATTGATTCAGGTGCTCTGCCACCTGGAGGAAAAGCGAGGTCTGGGCTAGGGTCAGGGGATGCTCAGTACCCATCAAGGTGAGGTGAGCGGTTCCTAGGATAGATGCGAGTTGGTCGGAAAGAGCGGGCAGTCGTTCTAAGCCTTCGGTCGGAGTGGGGGCAGAACTGGTCAAAAGTCGCTGACAGGCGATCGCCTGATCGATGGATACCGAAACAATCGTACAGAGCACTTTCAGCACTTCTAGAAACTCGGGTGAGAGCGCCTCACGACTAAAGGCCGCTAAAACCCCAATAACGCGATCGCCCACCATCAGCGGAAAGCCTGCAAACCCACAAATCCTGTTGGCGATCGCCCATTCTCGATCCTTAACCCAAGATTCGTCCGCGAGGGTGTTACTCAGAAACGAAACCCGATTCTGGGCAATTTTGCCAACTTTATAGGCTCCCATCGGAATCCGGGCGAAGGATCCATCCGTCCGGGTGTAGAGTCCCGATGACGCGACGAGTCGCAAAAAGCGTTGATCGGACTCCACGAGCCAGATTCGGGCAAACGCGCATCCAAACTGATGTACCAATCCCTCGGTTGCGGAGCAAGCAACATCCTCTGGCTGCAAACAACCAGAAAACCGCTGTGCAACTTCGGTCGATTGCTGGAGAGCAAGCAGCAACCGTGTCGAATCAAGCATGCTGGCGATGTGCGCAGTCACGCGGCTAACTTTAGGGATATTGTTTACGGTAAAAGCATTAACCATCGGGACCTGTATCAGGCAGCACGGGACTGCGTTTGCCCTGTCGAACTTCCGTGATGAGTCCCGTAACGCGTTGGTTCACCTCGCAGGAAGCGATCAACCCACAATCGTGTCGCCATTGCATAGTGCAACGGTCAACACTTACGTCATATCAAGGCTTAAAAAGGTGTTAGGAACGGCAATTTAATAAAACTCGGAAATTAATTTTTGAAAGTGCGGCAAAGCCGCACTTTCAAAAATTAAAAATTTGGTTTTAATTAATTTGTGATCCTTAGTGAAACGATGCTAGCGGGCTAGACAGATACCGTCTGCTTTTTGGCAAGCTCGGCTTGACGAACGGGGGTGTGAACTGCAAACTGTTCTGACGCCTGTCGCAGATAGTCTCCAAAGGTTTTGGCGACTACCGAAAGCTGTTTGCCGTTGAGATGCACCAGATACCAATGGCGCTCAATCGGAAAATGCACAACGTCTAACTCGGTTAAATAGCTATGACTTCCTTCTGGCGTCAAGGTGTGGCGAGAAAGCACGGATACGCCCAGACCTCCGGCGATCGCCTGCTTAATGGCCTCATTGCTACCCAGTTCCATGCGAACCTTGAGTTCTAGACCCGCCTCATCAAACAGTTTTTGCACGGCCCGACGAGTCCCCGAACCCGATTCCCGCATGATGAAGGGTTCTTCCGCTAACCGCTCCAGGGAAATGTTCTTTTCATGGGCCAACGGATGATTAATCGGAGCCAAAACAACGAGGGGATTTTCCAAAAATGGATGAGCCTCAATGTCCATATGTTCAGGCAGTTGACTCATCACATAGAGGTCGTCCTGATTGTTGGCCATGCGCTCTAGACAGCCCTCATGGTTGGTCACAATCAGGGAAATATCGATACCAGGATACTGCTCACAAAAGGCACCTAGCAGACGGGGCACGAAGTACTTTGCGGTGGTAATAACAGCCAACCGCAGTTGTCCTTGCTTCATGCCCTTCAGATCGGCCACGGTCATCTCCAACTGTTCCAACCGTCGGAAAATTTCTTGGCAGCTTGCATAGAGTTCTTGCCCGGCCTCGGTTAGATAGAGGCGCTTACCCACTTGCTCGAACAGCGGTAAGCCAATCGCTTTGGTTAACTGTTTAACCTGCATCGAGACGGTTGGCTGGGTGAGAAAGAGTTCTTCAGCCGCTCGCGTGAAGCTTCCGTGGCGAGCGGTGGCTTCAAAAACTTTGAATTGGTGTAGAGTTGCGTGGATCACCGGATAGTCCCTCGGTAGTAATGTACGGCAACGCGGAATATAGAATATAGTCTATCACGAATATTTCCACCAATGGTTTTTGTCTATGAAAAATCGGGTTATCATATGCTCTAGGGACACCTGTATGTTCCCTTCCAGTTAAATCGGCGCTGTGCACGTGTCGAATCCTTGTCTGGACTCAGGAAGCACCCATTTCCCATCCTGCAGTTTGAGTAGGTCTGTCCTACCTTCTCCAACAAGTGTTCGCGGTGATGCAGCGCTTTTTTGTGCTTGTCTAGGAGGCAGCACAGGTTCTGGATATAGGCTTCTAGGGAGGGATACGGGCGATCGCCCAAGACCGTTTTTAATCGGTTGATCAATTCTAGAGCATGAAAAAATCTTGCTCGATTTCCTCAATAACCTGCAAGCCACGCGGATCACCCACTTTCAAAACGGCCATCTTGGCATCTTCGCGTACGCCCATGTCCTCATCTTCCGCAAATGCCTCAATCAAGGCATCGATTGCGGTTGCGTAAACGACGTTAGAGGGGAGCTCGCGGCAGAGTTGGCCAATAGCCCAAGCACAGTTACTCCGAATCGCGGCAATCGGATCTCGACGCAGTGCTTCAATTAACGGAGGAATCGCCGCAATCACGAGGTCGTAGCCAAGGGTTGCCATCTGGGCCAGGGCACTCGCTGCCCAAAGCCGAACGGCGGGAATGTCTGTTTTGAGGGCATCTAATAACGGTTCAACGGAACGGCGATCGCGACAGTTGCCCAGTGCCCAGACCACCCCCTTACGCACGTAACCGTTCCAGTCTTTTTGGAGTTGCTGAATTAAGGGCTCTACAGCAGCCTCGCTGGGATTTCTACCTAAGGCATAGGCTGCACTCACGCGAATCAGAGGACAGGCATCACTTAAGAGGTGGATGAGTTGAGGAATAGCGCGATCGTCTTGAATTTCACAGAATGCCCGCGCCGCTAGCATCCGCTGCTGGTTGTCGGATGCGTGAAGCAAGATCAACATTTCCTCCAGATCAAGCTTGATGGCGTCTGAGTCGGCATTATCTACCGCCTCCATGTGATCCAGGGGACTGTCGAGGTCAAACTCAGTATCTAGTAAAACCGAATCATCGTCCATATTGCCACTTTACAGCAAGTCTGCACGCACGTCGTTCCAGTTTTCCTTCAAAATAGATCTTGGACTCGGGCGCATATTGCACGAATCTTTTTGCATTGGGTTCTAGGTTGTTCTGACCTAGCCCGTTAGCCCTCAGGTGAGATGAGTCAAGATCATCGAATGAGTACTCAGGTTTCTGTATTAGACGAGCTGTTGATGGCTCTGCCCCATCTTCGACCGCAAATGTACTTTAAGACGTCTCTGACGGCTCTTTCCCATGCGATCGAGGATCAAGTCTTAGCCAGAACCGATCAGCCGCTGGTGATTGCCAACTTTCAGCGGGAGCGGTTTTATCGTCAGGAAGCCAGTCGGTATCAACGGATTGCAGAACTCACCTCTCAGGTTTACGTTCTGGCCGCGTCCGAAACTAGCTTTACCAATAGCTCCGACTACTACGAAACCGTTGCGTTTAATAATAATGATGATGAACTGCGGCATGAATGGCATTTGGTGGTGATTGCCGAGCGGTATTCTGCGTGTCTAATCTGTCGCGAGCGTCCACTGACGCCCGAAGAAGAGCAGGATAGTAATCCTTCGATGGATCAGGCACGACGCTTTGAAGGGATTTGGACGTTTGATCGTCAGGTTTGTTGTCGCGCGGCGGAGATTTTGTTAAAGCGGGTGCTGCATTATCGCCCTGAACTTGCGAAAAAAATTACGGCCGCATCCACGCAATTTTTGATGAACCAATACTCCGGTTTGCCTGAGATTGATCCGGATCCCTTTGCGCAGCGATTGATCACCTACCTGCAAGCGGGACAGTACAAGCTGTTGAAAGCCTATCGTTCTATTGCGGCTCAGGAACGCCGCGAACGCTTAACGAATTCGATCATGACGGCAATTCGGCAATCGTTAAATTCTGAGGAAATTTTCAAGATTGCGGTGCAAGAGCTGGGTGTAGCGATGGACGTGTGCCGATGTTTGGTGTATCGCTGCCAGTCTAAAGATCCGTCCGTTGTCATTCAGCATGAGCGTTTAGGAGGGACTGGACTGACCTCTCTTCTAGAGCAGTCTTGGATGCTTCAGGATAATCCGCTGTTTCAAATCGTGTCCGACACCCGCGAAAGTGTGGCGATCGCCGATACTCTTAATGAACCAACGCTGGCTCATGAACCGGTGCGATCGCTGATGGAGAAATGGAATATTCGCTCCTGGCTGATGACGCCGATTTTGTATCAGGATCGGTTGCTGGGTGTGGTTGAGCTGCATAACTGTCAGCCGGAACCCCATGAGTGGTTGGCGGATGAAATCTCGTTGGTAGAGGCGATCGCCACTCAGTTGGGTGTGGCTCTCATCCAAGCCGAAGCCTACGCGAACTTAGAGGATTTCAACGAACAGTTGGAAGCCCTAGAGCGAACCCGCAGTAACCTGATTGCGATTACCGGGCATGAATTGCGGACTCCCCTTTCGACGATCCAAGTCTGTTTGGAAAGTTTGAGCACTGAACCGGATATGCCCCTTGAGTTGCGTCAGGTGATGCTCTCAACGGCCATGACGGATGCCGAACGGATGCGCAATCTGATTCAGGACTTTTTGACCCTATCGCAGTTGGAAAGTGGGCGGGTGGAGTGGCACCTTGAGCCTGTATCCATCGACGAATGCGTGAGTCTGGCGCTGAGCAGCATTCGGACACGGCAATCGACAGAATTACTCCCCCATATTCGTGCGGATGTGTCGATTGAACTGCCTCCGGTGCAGGCGGATGGTGAATGGTTAGTGGAAGTGTTGTCCAAGCTTCTCGACAATGCCTGCAAGTTTACTGAGCCGGAAGGAGAAGTTTTGATCGAGGCACGGTCAAATGGGGGCAAGATGCTGGAGGTGACAGTTACCGATACCGGACGGGGGATTGAACCGAATCGATTGGAAAAGGTCTTCGATCGATTTTACCAAGAAGAGGGAGCGCTGCGCCGCACGGCTGGCGGAACGGGTTTAGGACTTGCGATCTGTCGTCAAATTGTCCTGGGATTGGGGGGCAAAATCTGGGCGGAATCCGCAGGCCGCAACCAGGGAAGCCAGTTCCATTTCACGGTTCCTTTTGCGTCAGAGTCCACCCTTGAAACGGAATCTACGTTGCCCCCTACTTCTCCTGCCGCCCGATCGCGCCGTCGCAAGCGGTAGGAGAGGGTGTCCTAAGTTGTTTTAATTGGTATAGAATTCATCGCTGTTGCACAAAAATCCGTAACATTCGCGATCGCCCTCTTGGACAAATTGGGAACCCTCGGATGTAGAGGGGCATCTATGGCTGCATAGGCTGATGGTTCTTTCCCACGATGCAATATTGAGGGCAACGGTATGACGGTAAAAACAATAACTCGGCTGACTTGGATGGGTACGGGAGTCATGGGCGCGATCGCGCTCAGCGCTTCAGGGGCGATCGCTCAGCAAGTGGGTGGTTTCATACCACCATCCCCGGCGCAACCCCTCCAAAATGCGGCAGTTTCCGAACCGATGGTTCAGCCTGCCAGTGTCGAACAATCCACGCCGAGCCTGCTGACCGATCAGGGCATCCTTACGCCGCTAGAACAAAGTATTGTGGATGAAATGAACCTGGCTCGTCAGAATCCGGGCTTTTACGCCGAACTGCTCCAGGAGCGACGACAGTACTACAACGGTACGACGCTAGAAATTCCCGGTCAGCTCCGGTTATTAACCCAAGAAGGTGTGGCGGCAGTGGATGAAGCGATCGCCGTTTTGCAAGATCTCGATCCGTTGCCTCCCCTCACCTTTTCTCCGGGCATGTCCCGTGCTGCAGCCGAGCACGCTGCCGATTTAGCGCCTGGACGGATTGGGCATGTGGGTTCTGATGGCAGCCTGCCCTCCACCCGGGTCAGTGAGTACGGCACCTGGGGAGAGCGGATGGGCGAGAACATTAGCTACGGTAGCGACACCGCCCGCGATTTTGTGCTGGAACTGATTATTGATGATGGCGTGCCCAGTCGCGGCCATCGCGAAACCTTGTTTGAGGCCGACTATGCCTATACCGGAGTCGGGTGCGATCGCCATACCGTATACCGCACCGTATGCGTGATGACCTATGCCGTTACCTTCCAAGAAGGCGATGCATCAACTACGGCGAGTTCTCCTAGCCCGTCGGACTCCTCCACCGCTGCCATCAATCAACCTCCTGCCGCAAGCTCGACATCGCAAGGGAAGGGATCTGTGCCTCGCTATCGGCTAGGACGATAAGCTGGAAGGGTCGCGATCGCTGTTTGGTCTATGCACCTGCGTTTATCCCAGTCTCAACTGACCCTGCTCGACTACTGCCCCCGAAAATTTCAGCACGTGCACCTCGATCAACTCGTGTTGCCCATGACGCCAGAGCAGCGATCGCACCTGGAATGGGGAAATCAGTTTCACCTGCTCATGCAGCAGCAGTCCTTGGGGCTACCCATGCCGCCCGCCGATGAGACGCTTCGACCCATTCATGCCTGTGTGACAATGTTTAGAGCGTCGGTTCCCCACCTGTTTCTATCGACGCCAGAGCGCACCCAGGACAGTGAGCATCGTCGGATGCTGACCCTACAGGATTACCTGCTCACCGTCGTTTACGATGCGCTGATTCTGGAGCCGGAGCGCGCCGAAATTCTAGACTGGAAAACCTATGCCAAGCCTCAGAACCCCCGTGGGTTAGAAGCCAGTTGGCAAACTCGTCTCTATCTCTTTGTGTTGGCAGAAACCAGTGCGTACACTCTGGATCAACTTGCCATGACCTACTGGTTCATTCCGCCCCACCTGACCGATACGCCGCCGCCCCACATCACCATCCGCTACAGCCCTGCTCAGCATCAGGCCACCTATCACGACATATCCCGGTTATTGGCGCAGTTAACTCAGTGGTTAGAGGGCTACCAAGCAGGGCATCCCTTTCCCCAGGTTCCCAGCCATTCTCCCCATTGTTCAACGTGTCCGTTTGCGATTCGATGCCAGCGAACTCCCCCAGATTCGGAGCGCGATCGCCCTTCTATTCCAGCGGTCGAATCAATTGCCGAAGTCGCATTGTAGGTCTACGTCGCCTAGGGCATCGACCGAGGGGGTTCTAAAAAGTCGTACAGAATCTCATCGGGTTCGTCCCCATCGTCCCAGTCTTCGTCTTCAGTCGGCAGACGGGTAACGGCTGTGGATGTAATGGCAACGGCAACGGATGGGGCGATCGCCTGTTGGGTAAGCTGAGCCTCAAGGCGTTCGATGCGTGTCAGCAACCGCGCATAATCTGCCGTAGAGATAGTCGTGGGCACCATCGGAGATTCTGGAGGCGAGGTGGGGGTGGTGAGATAGTGGGCGATCGCCTGTTTTAGCAGCGTTCGTACGGAAATTCCCTCCGCCTTAGCGCGATCGCGGCACTGGATCGCGACGGTTTTGGAGACTTTCACGCTCAGTTTGGTTTTGGAGTGACTCATGGGCGTCCCGAAGCTTGCATGTTCGTCTTAATTCTACCGAAGTCGCTTTTGAACGATGGGGCGATCGCTTCAACCAATCCCTGCATCTCGATTCAATTAATAGAAAGAAGTTTACGAATTCCTGAAGGAAAACGCCGATTTGGTTACAAGACACTGATAAACTGTGGATTGGTATTTATAACGTGACTTTAATTTTCGTGTTGGGAACAGCGATGGAAGTAGGGCAAAAAGTACGCGTGTGTCGTCTCAGAGACCGCACCTCCAAGACCGTTGTGGATTGTGTCGGCAAAGTTGGAACCATCCAAGATTACAAAATGGTCGATGGCAGCGGTGTCGGAGTGGTGGTGGAATTTGACGATAAGTTTTCTACTTGGTTTTTCGAAGACGAGCTGCAAGCCGTATAGGGCAACGAGCAACCTATCCCTTCCACCCCCTAGGCTTAAGCAAGACTAACCTTGTGCAATCTAAGCCTAGGTCGGTGGGTATTAAAGTCATTCCTGAGAGAGGGACTTTGTTTCATTAGCCCAAATCCAAATGAAGAAGGTAAGTAACGCGACAAAGTTAAAACCAAATTCTACCTTGCGCCGTCCGCGCAGCAGGTATGACGGGGTTTTTGGGATTTTTGCTTAATGATGTCTGACTACTGATGAAGTCAGTGCTTCTACATCTCTGTTAGTCAGAGTGGTGCCTAGTCACACTATCATTTAGGATTTCATTCTGTTGTGGGCTGTAGCTCCTTAACCTAAGGTCAATTAGCGATTGCTGTTATTCTATTGCTGAAAGCCTTTGAGATTTAATTCACCATGTCCCTGATTCTGACATTTTTAGGTAAGGGTGGCACAGGTTGCACGACGTTGGCGATCGCGACTGCTAAATCGCTCTCCCAGCGTGGTCAACGGGTACTCTTAGTTGGGCAGGATCCGACCCCAGCCTTTGGTATGGCGATCGGAGCGTCTCTATCTCCCGACCCTCAAGAGATCGAGCAGAATCTCAAGGTCGTTCAATTGTCCTCTGCGATATTGCTAGAACGAAGCTGGGAAGAGCTCAAACAGCAGGAAGCCAAATACATAAGAACTCCTTTTTTTAAGGCAGTGTACGGCCAGGAACTGGGGGTGTTGCCCGGTATGGACAGTGCGTTGGCGCTGAATGCGCTGCGGGAGTACGATGCTAGCGGCATCTATGATGTCATCGTTTATGATGGCGCCAGCGATCTCTCAACCCTGCGAATGTTAGGGATGCCGGAGATTCTAAGTTGGTATATCCGACGCTTCCGCAAAGTGTTTTCGGAGTCGGATTTTGCCAAGGCTCTATCGCCCTTTATCCAGCCCGTTGCTAGTGCCGTGCTTAATGTGGAGTGGAGCGGCAGTAGTATTTTCGACCAGCCTGCAACCAACCAAGTCAACAACATTCTCGATCAGGGACGGGTCGCCGTTGCCGATCCGAGTCGGGTAGGGGCATTTCTGGTCACCACCAGTACGCCAGAAGCGATCGCAACGGCCAAATATTTTTGGGGCAGCGCTCAGCAGGTGGGGCTTACGGTTGGTGGCGTATTGCACAACCAAGGCACCGACTCAGCGGCGATCGCCCCTCAGTTTGCCCCGTTGCCGCTCACCGCTATCCCGACTCGTGCAGAGGATTGGCAACCGCTGGTAGATGCTATCCCCGATCCTCAAGTGATGCTGCAAGCACCTCGACCGATTACCATCAACAGCGCCGAACGTAAGGTCAGTCTTTTCCTGCCGACCTTTGATAAGCGGGAAATTAAGTTGACGCAGTATGGGCCAGAGGTCACCATCGACGCGGGCAACCAACGCCGCAATGTGATACTGCCCCCTGAACTCCAAGGTCAATCGGTCAGTGGCGCAAAGTTTCAGGATGGATACTTGATCATTTCGTTCTAAATCATCACTATGTCAAATTCAACGCCTTCTGATCCCGCTCAGAATCCAGTTCCTACCGAGATAGCCGACACCGATGTAGGCGATACAGGAAGCAAAGCTCGCCAGCTCTTAGGAATGAAAGGCGCAGCCTCTGGTGAAACGTCGATTTGGAAAATTCGGCTTCAGCTTATGAAGCCTATTACCTGGATTCCCCTGATTTGGGGGGTGGTCTGTGGGGCAGCGTCATCGGGTGGCTACGTTTGGTCAGTGGAGCATTTTCTAATTGCGGCGGCCTGTATGTTGATGTCTGGGCCGATGCTCACGGGATACACCCAAACCATCAATGACTACTACGATCGCGACATTGACGCAATTAACGAACCCTATCGCCCTATTCCCTCTGGTGCGATTTCCATTCCCCAAGTTCGTGTTCAGATTTGGGTGCTACTGCTGGGCGGGATTGCAATCGCCTTCGGTCTTGATCGCTGGGCTGGCCATGAATTTCCCACAATTACGGCCTTGGCGATCGGTGGATCATTTCTGTCCTATCTTTACTCCGCACCCCCGCTCAAGCTGAAACAGAATGGCTGGCTGGGTAACTATGCGTTGGGGGCAAGCTACATTGCGCTGCCCTGGTGGGCTGGGCATGCCTTATTTGGCGAACTCAACCTGACGATTGTATTGCTGACCCTGTTTTATAGCTTTGCGGGTCTTGGTATTGCGGTCGTGAATGATTTCAAGAGCGTTGAGGGCGATCGCCAGTTGGGGTTAAAGTCGCTCCCCGTGATGTTTGGCGTGATGGCGGCGGCCTGGATCTGTGTTTTGATGATTGACATTTTCCAGTCGGGCGTTGCCGCTTACCTGATCGGCATTCACCAAAACCTGTATGCCGTTTTCTTGGTTCTCCTGATCATTCCGCAAATCACCTTCCAAGACATGTATTTCCTGCGCAATCCGCTGGAGAATGATGTGAAGTATCAAGCTAGTGCCCAGCCGTTTTTAGTATTGGGCATGCTGGTGACGGCCTTAGCCCTTGGACATGCTGGTGTGTAGTCTGAATCGTTATCTTCTAGCCCCCAGTTCGGTTGACATTGGTAGCAACACCCTGTTTTATGGTGTTCATTAACGTTTTATTAAAAACGGCTTACCAAAGTTCATAGTATTTTGTAGTTCCCGTGCTGTGGTGGTGTTGAGGATATAAGGTGACGGATTTCTTTTCTAGGCTGAAAGCGTTGTCCAACGACGCAAGTGCAAAAGTGTCTGCGTCAAGGGTGAATGCAATAAAGGGCTCGTCCGCAGATTCTTCTGATCCGGCTAATCCTAGCTTGGGCGAACGTTTACGCTCTGTACGGCCATTTCTGGAGAAGCGAGTCCCCGATTATCGCTCGATTAACTACAAGCGCTGGTTGCCGTGGGTTATTCTGGGGCTGGCCGTGGGCAGTGTAGGGATGACGGCTTACTCGATCCGCCGCACGTTAGTGGTGATGAACCGAGAGTTGCCTGACGCCTCTGAAGTTGAAACGTTTGCCCGTCCGGAAACCATGGTAATTAAGTCGGCGGACGGCGCAATTTTGCAACAAATTGGCCCTGCAACCCGTGAGAAGGCTGACTTAGAGGATATTCCACCCCAATTGGTAGAGGCGTTTATCGTCTCGGAAGATCAAAACTTTTATAATCATGGCGGTGTCGATTATAAGGCGATCGCCCGTGCCCTCTGGCGTAACGTAACGTCCGGTGGGGTGGTCGAAGGCGGAAGTACGATCACACAACAGGTGGCTCGGATTGTCTACCTCGATAACGAGCGCAGTTATGAACGGAAGCTGCGGGAAGCGGTTCTTGCCCATAAAATCGAGCAAGAGCTGAGCAAGGACGAGGTTTTGGAAGCCTACCTCAACCTGGTTTACCTCGGCTCGAATGCTTACGGCGTTGCGGATGCGGCCTGGATTTACTTTGGCAAGACAGTTCAGGATTTAACGCTACCTGAGATGGCCTTGATCGCGGGATTACCGCCTGCCCCTAGCGATTACTCCCCCATTGTGAGCCGCGATTTGGCTCTACAGCGCCGCAATACGGTTCTCCGCCGTATGGAAAGTGTGGGGTTCATCAGTCAAGCGGAGATGGAGGAGGCGATCGCTGCTCCCTTAGAACTCAATCTAAAGTTACCCCGCAATATCAATAGCGCTAGTCCCTATTTCACGATTTATGTACAGCAGCAGTTGCCGCTGTACGTCTCTCAGGAAGAGATTGAGAAAGGGGGACTGGTCGTTGAAACAACCCTGGATTCCAAGTGGCAAAAATATGCTGAACAAGCGGTTCTAGACTCCGTTAACAATTACGGTGTATACGAAGGATACTCCCAAGCCTCTCTGGTTGCCATTGATCCCCATACCGGGGAAATTAAAGCGATGGTGGGGGGCAAGGACTTTGACGATAGCCAGTTCAATCGGGCGACCCAGGCCCAGCGCCAACCCGGATCAACCTTCAAGGCATTTGTTTACGCAACGGCGATCGCCGCTGGATTTTCGCCGTACCGCAGTTATGAGGATGCACAGCTATTTGTGGACGGGTATGAGCCGCAAAACTACGGTAAAACCTATCGAAATGCCAGCGTCTCGCTTCGAGATGCACTGATCGGCTCTATTAACGTTGTTGCCGTCAAACTCCTCATCGATGTTGGCTTTGATCCAGCCATTCAGGTCGCCCATAAGATGGGAATTGAATCCGAGTTAATTCCGGCCTACTCCCTTGCCTTAGGAACATCGGAAGTCAATTTGTTGGAACTGACGAGCGCCTACGGCACGTTCGCGAACGAAGGGAATCACATCAAGCCTCATGCCATTGTGCGTGTTCTCAACCGTAAGGGACAAGTGATTTACGACGCCGCATTCCAGCCCACCCAAGCGATCGACAAGGACACTGCTGCGATTATGACGTGGATGATGCGCGGTGTGATTTCCAGCGGTACAGGAGCCAATGCAGATATTGGACGTCCAGCGGCAGGGAAAACGGGCACATCAGAAGAAAGACGAGATCTTTGGTTTGTGGGCTATATTCCCCAGCTTGTCGCAGGGGTGTGGTTGGGGAACGATGATAATAGTCCGACCTGGGGCGTTAGCGGTACTGCGGCGCTCACATGGCGGACGTTCATGAGTAAAGTCATTGCGGATATCCCATCGGAAGATTTTCCAGAGTTGCCGCAACTCGAGGGGCGAGAGCCGACCTTGGAAGTTCAGCCTGTGAAACCTCGGCGATTGGAAACCCGTGCTCAGGCATCGAGCAGTAGTGAGAGTTCAAACTCGTCCAGTTCCTACGCTGAGCCTGCACCTGAGCAATCCTCATCGAGCGTTGAGGAATCGGCTCCTGCCCCTGAAACCTATGCGGAGCCGCCAGTCTCGGAGCCATCTGTTGCGGAACCTCCGCCTGAGTCGGCAGCCCCCATTGACTTTGGTGAACCGTTACCTCCGGCAGAGCCAGACCCGGTAGCTCCAGCCGAGTAGAGCTTCGGTATGCTGCTTAACGTCATCTAAAAATCAGCAATCCCAGCTTCGGTATGGGTTAACAGGCATCCTGCGCGTACAATACTGAAACGACCCGTTGTTTACGCTTGGAAAAATTACTCATGACCTTACTGCTAGAAGCGGCTACAGCATCCAGCTTTCCCATTGCTTTCACAGCAGTTTATGTGGTTGGCTTTATTGCTGCTGTCGGAATTGGATCAATTGCCTGGTATAACTCAAAGCGTCCGCCTGGTTGGGAAAATGCCGAGCGCCCTGATATTGTGCCTAAAATTGACTCTGATGATTCTGCCGAATCCTAGGGGGCGCTGACAAGGACGTTGCAACTGCAACCGCAACAGTGTGCCCCTATACAGGCTGTGTCGGAATCGCGAGTTTAATCCTCGATTCGGTTTATGGCGTTAATCGGGCAGTTCAACAAGCGATCGCTGAAATTATTAAAACCTCTGTGGGCATAACCACAGAGGTTTATTTTTTACAGGACGAGAATTCTGATCTGATTATCAACGCTATGCGTCTACTTCAGACCGTCGATCTGAGATAGATCTGGCAAGGGCGATCGCACCAACTCAGACACCAGCGGTGCTTCTGGCAACGCCTGATGCAGAATGGGCGTACGGGCGATGGAGTTGTTTGCCAGAGAGAAGAGAGGATTGGAGAGAATTCCAGCCAACGAGGTCGTAATGAGTGCAAAGACTAATCCGACCTGCAACGGACGCATTCCTGGCAAATTCCAACGAATTTCGGGATAGTTTTTCACCGAATCAGACATTTCGCTAGGCTCTTTCACCACCATCATGCGGACTACCCGAATGTAGTAGTAAATCGAAATCACGCTGGTTACAAGACCTACGAGTACAAGCCCATAGGCTCCTGCTTGCCAACCCGCCCAGAAGAGATAGAGCTTCCCGAAAAAACCCGCTAACGGTGGAATTCCACCTAAGGACAACAGACAAATGCTGAGACACAGGGTGAGTAAGGGATCCTTTTGATAAAGTCCGCTGTACTCAACAATCTCATCAGTTCCAGTCCGCAGAGCGAACAAGATCACACAGGCAAAACCACCTAGATTCATGAACAGGTAAATCATCATGTAGAACACCATGCTGGCATAGCCTGCATCGGTGCCGACGACCAACCCAATCATGACGAACCCTGCCTGACCAATCGAAGAGTACGCCAACATGCGCTTCATGCTGGTTTGGGCAAGCGCAACTACATTCCCCAGCACCATACTGAGAATGGCAAGCGCTGTCAGTACGAAATGCCACTGCTCAGACACCAGCGGGAAGGCTGTACTGAGGAGCCGAACCGCTAACGCAAACCCTGCGGCCTTAGATCCCACGGATAGGAACGCAACGACTGGAGTGGGTGACCCTTCGTATACGTCAGGCGTCCATTGGTGAAAGGGAACTGCGGCAATTTTGAAGGCGATGCCTGCAATCACAAACACCAACGCAATCAGCAGGCCAATCGATTGATCGACCCCATTGCTAATGATGCCGCTAGTGATCACGCTCAGCCGAGTCTGGCCGCCGGATAAACCGTACAGCAGGGAAACACCGTATAGAAAAATCGCAGAACTGGCAGCGCCAATCAGCAGATATTTCAACGCTGCCTCGTTTGATCGTGGATCCCGTTTCATGTACCCCGTTAAGAGGTATGACGAAATACTCAGCGTTTCTAGCGACACAAAGATCATCACCAGCTCGTCCGCTCCAGAAAGGAACATGCCGCCAGTGGTGGCCGTGAGCAAAATAACCAAAAATTCGGCTAATGAGGTGCCCGATTGCTCAACATAGCGAACAGACATCAAAATGGTGATGGCTGCAGAGAGGGCAATGATACCGCGAAACACGATACTCAATGCGTCGCTGTTAAACCCGCCTAGGAAGGAGATGGGGTCCGCGATATCCCACTGGAAGTACAGTGCCCCAACCGATGCAAGCAACCCGGCGATCGCGGCATAGGGCGTCCAGTTTGAGGAGGATCGCCCAGCGATTAGATCTCCAATCAGGACAATCAGCAAGGTTGCGATGACGATGCCTTCGGGCAGGATGGTACCTGCATTGAGCTGTGTTGCAAGGGTAGAAAAGTCCATAATGTCTCTTGCAGAATTGAGTCGTACGAATTAGGGGCGATCGCTCGATCTGAGCGGACGTTAGCTTCATATGACTTGAGCTTGAGTTGGCCCCCCAGAGGTTAAATGCAAGCACGTTCCCAAATAGGAATCGGGCGGTAGATTAGTCACAGCTAACCATACCATTAACCCTATTACAGTAGGATGCCTGACGATTAACTTACGTTGGCTATCGGCATGCGCACACTCTCTAACCGCTTAGGCTACCTAAGCCAAGGAGCCTGCTATGCCTGAATGAGGATCGGTAATCGCACCCAATCCGAGTGTTCGATCCCCAACATTCTTAACCATGTAGCGATTGCCACTGCATGCTACGCCTTTCAAGCTTGCTATAAAGCTAAAAAGATTCTTTATGTAAAGAAATCCTTACCTTGCATCATATCGCGTAAACCACTCCTACTACGGTACCTTACCCCCCCTATTTACACTTGATTTCTGCTGATATTAGGTATAAGTAGGGTTAGGGTATAGGAACACCTGAATCCTGGATCCGCCATCCCTCTGTTATACCTAGGCGATCGCTGCGGGACGATCGCCTGGAGGTACCTCTGCTCAATCCTCACCATTGCCGAACCATTGCCGAAAGCTGGGTCTCTAGTTTAGCTTGGAACAACGGTGTATTTCTTAAGATGGGACTATACAAGCGATAGCGTTTTATGCTAGCGATGTTGATACAGTCTCTACCGCATCATTAATATTTAGTCCATTTCACCCAACGCCCATGTCCACGCTTGTCATTGTTGAATCACCCACAAAAGCCCGCACGATTCGCAACTACCTGCCGTCTGACTACCAGGTAGAAGCATCGATGGGGCACATTCGGGATCTGCCGCAATCGGCTAGCGATATCCCTGCATCCGTGAAAAGCGAAGAGTGGGCAAAGCTGGGGGTAAATATAGCCGAAGACTTCGAGCCGCTTTATATCATTCCTAAAGATAAGAAAAAGGTTGTCAAAGCGCTGAAAGATGCGCTGAAAGACGCGGACGAACTCGTTCTGGCAACCGACGAAGACCGCGAAGGTGAGAGCATTAGTTGGCATCTGCTCCAAGTGTTGAAGCCGAAAGTTCCCATCAAGCGCATGGTGTTTCATGAAATTACGGAAGACGCCATTCAAGATGCGTTGAAGAATTGCCGAGATGTCGATGAACAGCTTGTTCACGCCCAGGAAACGCGACGAATTCTAGATCGACTGGTGGGCTACACCGTTTCTCCCCTGCTTTGGAAGAAAATTGCCTGGGGGTTGTCGGCTGGACGGGTGCAATCTGTTTCGGTGCGTCTCCTTGTAAACCGGGAACGGGAGCGGCGAGCGTTCCGGAAAGGAAGTTACTGGGATCTCAAGGCGACGCTTGCCAAGAATGAAATTCCCTTCGAGGCGAAGCTCGTTGCCCTTGACGGTACGCGAGTCGCTACAGGCAGCGACTTTGATGAATCCACAGGGCGCATTATCCAAGGTCGCCAGGTGGTGCTGCTGGACGAAGCCCAGGCTCAATCCCTGCGGGAACGCCTGGTCGATGAGCAGTGGACGGTGGCTAGTCTCGAAGAGCGTGCCTCTAGCCGAAAACCTGCGCCACCGTTTACAACTTCAACTTTGCAGCAAGAGGCCAACCGAAAACTGCGGCTGTCGGCACGGGAAACAATGCGCGTTGCCCAAAGTCTGTACGAGCAAGGGTACATTACCTACATGCGAACGGACTCGGTACATCTCTCCCAGCAGGCGATCGCCGCTGCTAGAAGTTGTGTAGAGGCGATGTACGGCAAAAATTTCCTCAGTCCCCAGCCGCGTCAGTATTCTACGAAGAGTAAGGGGGCGCAAGAAGCCCATGAAGCCATTCGTCCTGCCGGACACACCTTCCGCACGCCCCAGGAAACGGGATTGAAGGATCGGGAGTTGCGCCTGTATGACCTGATTTGGAAGCGCACGGTTGCGACCCAAATGGCCGAGGTTCGCCAAACGCACATTACGGCTCATATCGAGGTTGGCAATGCTAGCTTCCGAGCTACCGGAAAGCGGATTGATTTTCCGGGCTTTTTCCGGGCCTATGTAGAAGGCTCAGATGATCCCGATGCCGCGATTGAAGATCAAGAAGTGATCTTGCCGCCCCTCGTAGCAGGCGATCGCCTTGCCTGTAATAATCTGGACGCAATCGCCCACGAAACCCAGCCGCCCGCCCGCTATACAGAAGCCTCGCTGGTCAAAACCCTGGAAAATGAGGGTATTGGCCGTCCCAGTACCTACGCCAGCATTATTGGCACGATTATTGACCGAGGCTATGCCCAAATGGTCAATAATGCACTGGTTCCAACCTTTACAGCCTTTGCTGTGACCGCGTTGCTAGAAAATCATTTTCCAGACTTGGTTGATACCGGGTTTACGGCTCGTATGGAGCAAACGCTGGATGATATTTCGACGGGAACCACCGACTGGCTACCTTACCTCAAGGAGTTTTATCTGGGTGAGGAAGGGCTTGATGCTCAGGTGAAACGTCAGGACGCTCTGATCGATCCCAACGAGGCACGGGTGATCGCCCTCGAAGGCTTGGATGCCAAAATTCGCATTGGCCGTTATGGAGCCTACATCGAGGTTGAGAACGAAGAAGGGTTGGTGAAAGCGACGATTCCCCAAGATATGACGCCAGCCGATCTCGACCCAGAGCAGGTAGAAGTGCTGCTGCGCCAAAAAACCGAAGGCCCTGACAAAGTGGGCTTTCATCCGGAAACGGGCGAACCTATTTACATGCTCATTGGCCCCTACGGCCCCTACGTGCAGTTGGGCGACGCGACGGACGACAATCCCAAGCCGAAGCGAGCGTCGTTGCCCAAGGGCATGACCATGGAAAATATTACCCTGGAGGCTGCAGTGGGCTTGTTGGCTCTGCCGCGCACCTTGGGCGTTCATCCCGATACCGGAGCCAAGATCCAGGCGAATTTAGGACGTTTCGGCCCCTATGTGGTTCACGACCAAGGCAAAGAGGGCAAAGATTACCGCTCGCTCAAAGCCTCGGACGATGTGCTGACCATTACCTTGGATCGAGCGCTGGAATTACTCGCAGAACCAAAGCGAGGGCGAGGTAGTCGCAAGGGAACCGCGAAACCGTTGCGGGAACTAGGGCCGCATCCGAAGGATGAGGAGCCTATAAATATTTATGACGGCCCCTACGGTCCCTACGTGAAGTACAAGAAGGTGAACGCGTCCTTGCCGGAGGGCGAGACGGTCGAATCGATGACCTTAGAAAAGGCGTTGGGAGCGATCGCTGCTAAAGCTGATACGAAAAAAACAGCTAAAACCTCGACCCGCCGCACCACAAAGAGCACGACTGGTAAAGCGGCTAGTTCTGGCAGTAAGGCCAAAACGACTAGCAAAACGAAGAGTAGCAGCCGCACCAAGAAAGCGGCTGAATAATCTTCGAACGAGGTACGGTGGTCTATTTTCTATTTCCATAACGCGATGTGCAACTATATCTGTTGCCAGCTAGCTTAGGACATGGACATTTTGGTGGGGCGGCTTCGCCGCCCCACCAAAATGTCCTAACCGATATGGCTAGCG
>JACYMB010000342.1 GCA_015272205.1 Synechococcales cyanobacterium T60_A2020_003
CACGCTTGAGCCAGTCGTCGAGAACGTCGAACCATCCTCGCTGGGCTTGCGCGCGTCCCATTGCTATGGTCATAGCGCAGTTCTCCAAAAATTAAGTATGTACAGATCGGTTAATCACATTGCTCACACCACTCGTTCTAGCAGACAGAATTGAAACCATGGATTATGAGTTCGTCAGCAGAAAACGAAACTAAATGTGAGCAGATGTAACGTTTCTTTACTGTCTCCTCATTATATCGATAGGCTTCTAAAAAAATCATCCTTCAAGTTGGACGAGTTTTTAGAATTCCTCCCTCGCTAGGAGCGGAACATGCAGATGTCTTGGCGTCTAGGGAGTAGGCATAGGTCAATTCTGGCTCGTTAACAGCCCTAACAAGCGTTTTTGGGCGATCGCCCACCCAGCACCAAATCGGTGGACGGATTTGAGATACTAGAGGAGTGAAACCACCTTAGATGTACGCTCATGAGCCAGATTTATATTATTGACGTGTCCTTGAAAAATGCGCCTGTAACCCTGTCGGTGCAACGAAAATCCAAGGAGGGAGCCGAGGAACTGTATAACCAAATTCTGAATGATATGAAATCCGGCACCAGCGGAATTTTAGAACTCGCCTGCGAGCAACAGCCGGAAAAGAAGGTTGCCATCCTGATGTCTGAAGTTTCCGCCGTGCAAATGTTTGAGAAGTCTGGGACAGCAGCATCCTCGGGGCGACCCCCTGGATTTTTTGCCCTCGCAGAATAGGCAAAGTCGGCAATTTTAATCTTTAGATTTTCTTAATCATGACAGACGTCGCGATCGCGATTCGGGATCTATGTTTTGAATGGTCTCCCAAGGCGCAAGTGCTGCATCATTGCACCCTAGATGTGCCCAAAGGTGAGTTCTGGATGCTGCTAGGTACAAACGGCAGTGGTAAATCCACGCTGTTGAAGCTGATCAGTGGTCTTCTTCAGGCACAGTCGGGTGAAATCAAAGCCCTAACGCCCGTGGGATACGTGTTTCAGAATCCGGATCATCAGCTCGTCATGCCAACGGTAGGGGCAGATGTCGCGTTTAGCTTGGTGGATGAGCATTTGCCCATGGCAGACGTCCATCGCCGTGTGGATGAAGCCCTCCATGCGGTGAAACTGCACCACCTCAAGCGACGCCCCATCTACGCCCTTAGCGGTGGGCAGAAACAGCGAATTGCGATCGCAGGCGCACTGGCGCGTCACTGTCCTGTTTTACTCCTTGATGAACCAACTGCACTGCTCGATCCGGATAGCCAGCTTGATCTAGTTCGCGAAGTTCGCCGCCTAGTCGATGAAAACGGCATTACAGCCCTGTGGGTCACCCATCGCTTGGATGAGCTTGATTACTGTGATGGGGCAATTCTTCTATCCCAAGGCAAGGTTGTTGATCAGGGGAATCCTCAGCGGTTGAAACAGCGTCTCATCCAATCTGCTGTTCAACTCCCTAATTAGTACGGATTGTTCAGTGCGGATTGTCAGGTACGGCATTACGCCATGAAATCCAGACATTCGGAACCCAACCAAGCTTGGGTTAAAATTGTAAAATAAAACTTAAAGTTTCTACCCAGCTCATCGCAATGAGCTAGAGCCGTCATGCCACGAGCACATCACAATGCCCTACTTTTAGTGGATGGCTACAACATTGTTGGAGCATGGCCACATCTGAAAGAGATTCGTGACGGCGACGGCCTAGAAGCGGCTCGAAATGCGCTAGTGGAGTGTTTAGCAAGCTACAGCTCCTTTCGGGGATATAAAACCCAGCTCATCTTTGACGCGCAGTATCAAGAAAATCCAGGACGTGAAGAGCCAGTTACCCGGTATTTATCGATCCGCTACACCGAATTTCGCCAAACGGCAGATACGTTAATTGAGCTGACCTGTGCCCAGTTTCGCCATGATTTGAGAAAGTACGATCATCGCCTAATCGTGGCAACCTCTGATCGGGCACAGCAATTAACCGTAGTAGGCTATGGAGCAGAGTGGATGTCAGCCAATCACCTCCTCAACGATGTGGAGGCCGCCAGTCGCCAGACCCATCGCCATAAAAAGTCTGTTCCCCGCCAAGCCGCCAATCGGTTATCAAATCGCCTTGATCCGGTGGCACAACAACGCCTAGCCGCCCTACGAATGGGCTTAAAACCAAAGCAATAGGCCTACTTGCTAGAACTCATCGGCGTTGTTGCATGAAAGAGGGGTTGCGGGCAGGAGAGGCATGGTAAATTTC
>JACYMB010000343.1 GCA_015272205.1 Synechococcales cyanobacterium T60_A2020_003
ATGTAGCTGCTTCAGCCATTCTCATTAACAATTCTTATTGCGGTGACCAGGTACGTTGGGACATCTGAACGGTAGACCTACAGGATAAAAGACTGCTCTACCATAGCGAATGGTCAATTAGAATGAAATAGCCCTAGGGAAATTAGACAGGCGGTGATACTTTGTGATTCTAAAAATACTGTCCAATAAGCACTCCAGGAATATTGATTATGAGGAGTCACTTCTAGGAAATGAGCGATTTTTTCCCGTAATTTGAGTCTAATTATCGATGATCGGGTATTGGTGGGATTTTCTCCCGCTTCGATCGCAGAGATTATAGCTATTGCCATCTAGCTTAGGATATGGACATTTTCGCCGCCCCACCAAAATGTCCTAATCGAGATGGCTAGCGCCATAACATTCAAGCTGGGGAATTACTCGATCTTTTTCAATATTCCGGTAAAGCGGCTGTGTGTGTTCATGGACTACTAGCGTGTCCACAATGCTACGGATTGTACTGTATTCAATCTCGACCTTGAGTTAATGGGTGTATGATTGCATCGCATCACTCATTATGAAACCAAGCCGTAAGTGCAAGGGCAAGGGCATCGGCGGCATCATCGGGACGGGGAAGCTGATCCAGTTTGAGTTCGTGGGCTACGGATTGCTGAACTTCATGCTTTTGGGCATTTCCGTATCCTGTGAGCGCTTGTTTGACCTGGGCAGGGGTGAATTCGATGAGAGGCACTTGATGCTGAGCTAATACCAGCATGATCACCCCTCGTGCTTGGGCAACTAGGATGGTATTGCCCATCCGATAGAAGAAGAACTTTTCAATGGCGACGAGATCGGGCTTCCAGTGGCTTAGGAGTTTGTGGAGGTCGTCGTAGAGCATACAAAGGCGATCGCCCACGTCGGTATGGGCTGGCGTTTGGATCACGCCAAAGTCGAGGGCATCAATCGTCGCTGACTGGCGTACCGTTGATGAAGAAGAACCCTGGATCATGCCAAATCCCATGATGGCGAGTCCAGGGTCAATTCCTAAAATCCGTTTTTCAGATGGCACGTTATCGGATGGCAGGGACGGCACCGTTGGTTGCGGCTTCATCAGGATCGGCAACACCAAACACTTGGCTAAAGACTTTGCCGACTTTATAGCCGGAATCGATGGATTCTAGCGGATCTTTTCGCAATCGGTGGCGCAGGCACAGGACAATGACGCGACGGATATCGTCTACGGTTACTTCGGTGCGTCCTTCAAAGGCAGCGATGGCCTTTGCCGCTCGGTTCGTCACAATATCGCCGCGTAGACCATCCACATCCAGTTCTGAGCAGACCTGGGAAATATGAACCTTCAGGTCTTGGGCGATTGTGACGGAGGGCAATAACGCCTGCGCCTGAATGAGGCGTTGCTGGAGAGCATCTTGTTCAGTTTTGTAGTGCTCCAAAAAGGCTTCTGGATTTTGATCAAAGTCTGAACGTTGTTCAACAATCTGCACGCGCAAGGTTGGATCTTTAACGGTGCGGATCTCGGCGTGCATCCCAAAGCGATCAAGGAGTTGGGGACGGAGTTCGCCTTCTTCTGGGTTGCCAGAGCCGACGAGGACGAAGCGGGCAGGGTGACGGATTGAAATCCCTTCCCGTTCTACAGTGTTCCAACCGGATGCAGCGGAGTCGAGCAGAACGTCTACAAGGTGGTCGTCTAGCAGATTCACCTCATCGACGTAGAGGATGCCGCGATTGGCCTTGGCTAGCAAACCGGGTTCAAAGGCCTTGATCCCTTCGGACAGCGCTTTTTCAATATCAATCGTGCCACAGACCCGATCTTCCGTTGCGCCTAGGGGTAAGTCCACCATGGGCACTTTTTTCTGAACGGTGGGTAATTCTGCGTGTTCCTGGAGCTTTTGCCTGAGTTCATCGCTCATCAGGCTTTCGTCTTGGGGATCGCTGTTGAACGGATCGTCTGCGACCACGGTAATTTCAGGAAGTACGTCCGCTAGGGCACGAATGGTGGTGGATTTGCCTGTGCCGCGATCGCCCATGATCATGACCCCGCCAATTTTGGGATCAATGACGTTCAGCAACAGAGCCAGTTTCATTTCCTCTTGACCGACAATGGCGGTGAAGGGAAACACGGCGCGGCGGTGGGTTCGACTGGAAGCAGAAGGTACAGCAGTGGAGGTCACAGAACCAAATTTGAATACTAAACAACGTCAAAATACTCAGTATCTCTCATTCTTACATACAGGCGGGAGGGTTCAGCGTCGGGTTTGGAGAATTCCTTTGGATAATTCTGGGGATTCAATCGCTGGATTCTACAGATTGTGAGTCAAGACTCGCTAGGATAGAGAAACGGACTTGAAATCCACACTTCGTACGCAATCGATTTTTGGGAGAACATGGGCATGGACTTGGTGACGCTTCAGAGCTGGCTGGATAACGCTTCGTTTGCCGTTCTGTTTATCACCATGCTGCTGTACTGGGGGAGCGTTGCTTTTCCGAGAATTCCCTATTTGGCCTTGCTCGGTACGGCGGGAATGGCGATCGCCAATCTTTGTATCGCCGCTTTGTTAGGGGCACGCTGGATTGATGCCGGATATTTTCCCCTCAGTAATTTGTACGAGTCTTTATTTTTCATTGCGTGGGGGATTACAGCGGTTCACCTCATCGCTGAGCGGATGACTCGGAGTTCCCTTGTGGGGGCAGTCACGTCACCAGTGGCGATGGGAATCACGGCGTTTGCAGCCTTGTCTCTGCCAGCTCAAATGCAGTTTTCTGAGCCGCTAGTTCCAGCGTTGAAGTCTAATTGGCTGATGATGCACGTTAGCGTGATGTTGTTGAGCTATGCAGCGCTGATGGTGGGTTCGGTGATGGCGATCGCCTTTCTGATCGTGACCCGGGGGCAGGAGATTGAACTGCGGGGAAGTTCGGTAGGAACGGGATCGTTCCGCCAAGGGCGTTACCAACCCAAGGCGATGTCCCAGGATGTAGCCTCGGATGAGCCTGTATCGACATCCAGTGGTGCAACCGCTGTTCTCCAAGCGCCGCCCCCCGTGAAGTCAGGGGCAACCTTGTCGCTGACGCCCCAACGCCTGACCTTAGCGGATACGCTGGACAACATTAGTTACCGAATCATTGGTTTAGGGTTTCCGCTGCTCACCATTGGCATCATTGCGGGTGCGGTCTGGGCGAACGAAGCTTGGGGATCTTACTGGAGCTGGGATCCGAAGGAAACGTGGGCACTCATTACTTGGCTGGTGTTCGCGGCGTACCTTCACGCGCGGATCACACGCGGATGGCAAGGGCGGCGTCCGGCTATTCTCGCGGCGTCTGGATTTTTAGTGGTGTGGATCTGTTATCTCGGTGTGAATCTTCTGGGTAAAGGGTTGCACAGTTACGGCTGGTTTTTCTAGATGGGTGATGGTTGGGTAGTACGTCTTTCGTAGTGCTGGGGCGAGGGTGAGCCGTTATGACTACTGCCTGGACTCCCTTTCACGCCCAACTGCACCGCACGCTACGACAACGGCAATTGCTTCCAAACGGTTGTACGGTGCTGATGGCAGTGTCCGGCGGACAGGATTCGTTAGCCCTCGCTGCCCTGCTGCGGGACTTACAGCCCAAGTGGGATTGGCACCTAGCGATCGCCCATTGTAACCATCGCTGGCGATCGGACTCGGCGGAGAATGCGGCTCACGTTCTAAGGCTGATGGCAGAGTGGGGGTTGACCGCTTACGGTGAAGTTACTCTAGATCCTCCGGCGACGGAAGCGGACGCACGCCATTGGCGATATGCGGTTCTGACTCAGTTGGCACAATCTCACGGATACTCCCATGTCGTGACCGGACACACCGCCAGCGATCGTGCCGAAACGTTGCTCTACAATCTGGCGCGCGGCAGTGGGATGGAGGGATTGCAGGCATTAGGGTGGGAACGGGAGTTAGGAAATGGAATTCGCCTAGTACGTCCGTTGCTGGAGTTTCGGCGATCGGATACGGCTCGAATTTGCCGAGTGTTGAATTTGCCGATTTGGGAGGACAGCACCAATCGGGATGTTCGCTATGCCCGAAATCGCATTCGCCATGAAGTCTTGCCTATGCTGCAAATGTACTTGAACCCTCAGGTGGAGATGCATCTGGCGCAAACGGCTGACATTCTCGCGTCGGAGGTGGAGTATTTGAACCAGCAGGCGATCGCCCTGTATCAAACGGCGGTGGATCTGCAGACCGGTTTGCCGCGACTCCACCGGATCGTGCTGCGAGATGCGTCACTAGCGCTGCAACGTCGTGTTCTCCGCCATTGGTTAAGGCAATTTGACATCCATCCGACCTTTGAGCACACCGAGAAATGTGTTGAGTTGATTACGGCTCCCAATCGTAGCCAAACGGATCCCTTCCCCGGAGGAGCGATCGCTCAGGTCTCCGGGGACTGGATCCGGTTGGAACAGAGATTGTAAGCAGAACCTTGGACAGGCTTACCCTCGATCTATATCACTCCGGTTAACCCTGTCCTGCTGGGGAAAGGCTCTTAGGG
>JACYMB010000344.1 GCA_015272205.1 Synechococcales cyanobacterium T60_A2020_003
CGAACTCATGGATGATACGGGCACGGTCTGGGCGTGCGATCGCTATGCGCCGCGACTGAAGAAGTTGACTGAAAATACTAATCGCTTGGGGCTAACGTCCATCCACCTATGGGCAGGCGATAGCCGTATGCTGTCTAATTCAGAACAGACGAATCCTTCCCTAGCCCCTGGCCACGCCGATCGGGTGCTGCTGGATGTTCCCTGTTCTGGGCTGGGAACTCTACACCGCCATGCCGATGCCCGCTGGCGACAGTCCCCTGAAAGCGTGAGCGAATTAACCCGTCTTCAGTCTGAACTGCTGGAAGAGGCGATGACATGGCTAAAACCCGGAGGACGCTTGGTGTACTCTACCTGCACCCTCCATCCGGCTGAAAATGAGGAGCAGATCCGACAGTTTCTCAGCCATCATCCCGATTGGCGCATTCAGCCTCCAACTCCCCACCTCGCACTGGAACCGTTTACCTGTCCCGAAGGCTGGCTGAAGGTGTTACCCCATCGGCATCATATGGATGGGTTTTTCATGGTGGTGCTGGCACTGCGCGCATGACAGAGATTTTGAGTTTTGCAAGAATAAACTCACCCTGAGCCGCCCGTGCATCGGGTAGCTCAGGGCTGCTGGGGGTTTCTATCTAACGATGTCTGGCTACTGACCCGTTGCTGAAATATAGCGCTAGCCATATCGGTTAGGACATTTTGGTGGGGCGGCTTCGCCGCCCCACCAAAATGTCCATGTCCTAAGCTAGCTGGGAACAGCTATAGCAGTTCCAGATCCAAGGCTGGAATCGTTAACGATGCAACGGGTGGCAAACTCAAAACTGAACACTGAAACCTCAAAACTAGTGCCAGGGGCGACGCTACACGGGCGGTGCTGGAATCGAGATATCGATCTGAGTTACGTCCGTATCTGGCGATAGGGTGCTGAGGGATGGCGTAATATCCGCCTCATTACCCACCACCAACGTGACTAAATCTTCCGGCTTCAGATGGGTTTGGGCAACCCGCTGAATATCGTCAATGGTGGTGTCCGCCACCGCCTGCTGATACTGGAAGATAAAATCGTCTGGATAGTCGTAGTACTCATACCGCATCAGCCGTTGCAGCGTTTGCCCCGGTGCGGAAAAGTTGAACACAAACGCATTCAGCACCGAATCTTTTGCCCGTTGCAGTTCATCTTCCGATATCGGCGTTGTTCGCACTTTTTCCAGTTCCGCCAGCATGGATTGAATAAAGGGAACGGTCGTTGGGGACTGAGTTTGTCCACCGCCAATGAAGAGTCCGGGATAGTCATACCGCGCCGACCAAAACGCATAGACCACATAGGCTAAACCTTGGCGCGATCGCACCTCGCTCATCAGCCGTCCTCCGAAGCCATTCATAACTTCGTTGAGCACGGTCAACGGTGCGTAATCTGGGCTATCCAACTGTCCACCCAGATGCCCAATTTGGATATAGCTTTGGCTGAGTTGGGGCTGATTCACCACAAAGGTGCCGCGATTGGCCTGTTCGACCTCAGGTAACGCTTGCGCAAGCTGCTCAGGGGGGGCAGGTTGCCAATCGCCAAAGGCATCCTCAATGAGCGATCGCATCGCGTCCGGCTCAAAATCCCCGACAATCCCCAAAATCATGTTGTTGGGATAGTAGTACTGCTGGTGAAACTTGACCACGTCATCCCGCGAGATGGCCGCCAGCGTCGAGTATTCAATAGTGCGGGCATAGGGACTATCAGCCCCATAGATCAGCTTCTGAAATTCTCGCCCAACAATGTCATCCGGACTGTCGTTCCGGCGGGCGATTCCGCCTTTGCGCTGGTTAATCGCGAGGTCAATCTTGTCTTGGGGAAAGGCAGGCTGACGCAGCACTTCGGCAAATATGGAGAAGACATCCGGCAAATCTTCGGTGAGCACGTTAAAGTTTGCGCTGCCGGAGGTAGCGTCAATGCTGTTTTCTACCATTGCGGCTCGCTGCTCCAGCATTTGGTTTAGCTCATCGGCGGGGTGCGAAACCGTGCCGCCACTTCGCATCACTTCCCCCGTAATGTCCGCCAGCCCAACCTTATCCGCAGGTTCCCAGCGGCTTCCCGTTCGTACGAGAGCCGTCCCCGACACCAACGGCAGTTCATGATCCTCAATGAGATAAACCTGAAGCCCGTTATCTAGCTCATAGCGAGTGTATTCGGGAATTTCCACAGGTTGCAGCGGCGGAAACTCTAGTTCGGTGTAGTGGCGCGGGATTTCAGCCATCGCAGGCGATCGCCCCAGCCCCAAAATCACGACACCAATTGCCAGCAGCGTTAGGAATCCGTACCGCAAAACCCGATGTCTAAGATGCTGCAGCCCTCGCTGCCGATGCTCTGAGCGTTGCATAACCGTGTTTCAAACTCCTAGTTCATAACAGTGCACCATCAGCCCAATTGCATTGAATGCAGTCAGACGTCTTAGGAATGCTCAGATTGAGCGTTAACCCATTAGCTAGATGAGTCTTCTTCATCCGGCAGGGGGAGAATGCGCCCAATGGTCAAATTCTCAGGACGGAACATCGTTTGGGCAACCCGTTGAATATCCTCAGCCGTAATCGCTTCGATTGCTTTTAGCTCTTCAAACAGGTTCATCCAGCTTCCTGTCTTTGCTTCATACTCCGGCAGCAACATGGCCATACCATCGTTCGACGCTAACAGCCGCAGTAGATTTGCCCGCGCTTGGGTCTTCAACCGATCCAGCTCTTGTTCAGAAATTGGTTCGGTCTTCAACCGCTCAAGCTCCGCATCCATCGCTGCGGCCACGTCCTCAACGGTATGACCGGGAGCCGTTGGGGCGTAGAGCAGGAAAAGATTGGAGAAGCGATCGCCCGGAAAGCTGTTGGCAATCCCAACATCTAGGGCAAGCTGTTCTTTTTCAATAAGGGACTGATACAAGCGGGAGGTACGTCCATCCACCAGCAGAGAGGCGATCGCTTGGTAAACCTGATTATCCGGATCAGTAATAGGAGGACGATGGAACCCTTCCCAATGCCAAGGCTCCGAGGCGAGTTCTAAGGTGATTTCCTGGGTCTCGGTCTGTACAGGCAGACTAGGGTTGAGTAAGGGCGGACTTATCCGCTTCGGAAACCGACCGAAGTAGGTTTCTGCCAGTTGTTTAACGTTTTCAGTATCTACATCTCCAACGATCGCAATGATCATACGATCAGGCGTGTAGTAGGTTTCAAAGAAGGTTGCAATGTCCTCGCGGGTCATGTCACGCAGGTCATCCTCGTAGCCAATCACCGGACGGCCGTAGGGATAACCCGGCAGAGCTTTTTCTAAAAACGCCTCCACCATTCTGCCCACGGGTGAATTTTCCGTCCGCATCCGGCGCTCCTCTAGGATCACCTCTTTCTCTTCGTAAAACTCCCGAAACACTGGATCCAGAAAACGCTCAGATTCCAGCGACATCCATAGTTCTAGCTTATTGGACGGCAAGTCGAAGAAGTAGCGGGTCGCATCAGCAGAGGTCGTTGCGTTCAGCCCGATCCCCCCTGCCTGCTCCACGATCTTACCAAATTCATTTTGGTTCACGTAGCTGGCCGCTTCTTCCTTTGCGGCCTGGAATTGCGCTTGCAGGTGTTCTACCGTCTGAGTATCGCCCGCGGCCTCCGCTGTCTTGATCTGGGCAAATAGATCATCCAAACGCTTGAACACCTGCTGTTCAGCCTCGTAATTATTAGTACCAATTTGACTGGTACCCTTGAAGGCTAAGTGTTCTAGATAATGGGCGGCTCCAGTTTTACCATCTTCTTCCTCGGCTCCGCCTACGTTCACATAGGTCATGAAGGAAATAATCGGAGCCTGGTGGCGCTCCATCACAATGAAGCGCATGCCATTATCCAACGTAAATTCGGTGATCGATTCGGCAACACGATCAATGTAAGACTGGGTCGATGGCACCTCACTGGTGTCATCTGCCAATGCCGCCGAAGGAAACAGCGTCAAGGTTAACGACACGCAAAGAAAGCTGGCGAGAACCGCTTTCCAGCGAGTTGTGTACCAGTGCTGAGCAACGTATCGAATTCTCTTCCAGGGAGAAGATTGGTGAGATAACGGAACGTTCACCATATCGGGCATGAAAGTCTGATTCATGGGTGTTTGATAGTACCGAATGTTTGTCAATGGGAGCGACAAACAACCATTTTCTTTGTCTGGCCTATCCTAGCGCTAAAACGCAAACTCGTTCTAAAGCAGTAGCCAATCTGAAGACTGGCTTCATGGGTCGTTTTCTACTGGATGCATTCATGCAAAGGAGAATGCCAGAGAGGTCAATAGGAGACTATCACTATCAACACGGCTGCCCCAAAGACTAGTTATTGCCCAATTTCTGCTGTCGATAGAATGCAAACACGTCAAATAAAATACCAACCAAGCTGCAAACACATCCGATCAAAATCAACCCTGTAACCAAGTCACCATTGCCAAAAGTACACAAGATGTAGGCCAGTGCTTGCAACCCACCCTGACTCCATTGAACGAAGCCGGGATAAATGCCCACAAAGTACAATCCCGATGCAAGAATGCCGATGACAGTACAAGGAAGGATAAAGCTAAAAATACCGCTGATTACAACAGAACGAAGGAAACTGCGTAGGGTACTCATGAATTTACAGCGTGCGATCTGATTACTTCTACAGTAAAAGCGATCGCCCCTTCTCGCCGTTGATGTCAGAAATCTTAAATCTGTATTAAAAAGCTTGTTGAAGTTGCATAAACTTTGTGTCACGGACCACCAGAACTAGGCTCCAACGTCACAACTGCATTACTAACCGTTACCTTATGTAAATCAACGTCAGCTTTCTGCCATTTTGGAATTAAAAATGCTACGCAAAGCAGTGGGCTTGAACAGGCGATCGCCCTTCGTCCCTACTCTTCGCACTCTGGGAATACCTATGGCAGTATTAAAGCTGTCAGCGTCTTCGGGAGCTTGGAATTACGTTGCAAAAATACTTCAAACACACCGCCCTCGGTCGATGGACAGAAAGGCTTGTTGCGGCTGCGCTGTTAGGTGGACAAGTCCTTCTTCATCTCTTGAAAGGCAAAATACACCGTCGCAACACCCTCGACCAGATGGCTAGTGTGGGGCCGGACTCCTTGCTTGTAGTGCTCCTAACCGCTATATCCATCGGCATGGTCTTCACCATCCAGGTTTCCCGTGAGTTTATCAGCCTAGGCGCGACAACCGCCGTGGGAGGCGTATTGGCGATCGCCCTTGCCCGTGAGCTTGCCCCCATTATGACCGCCGTCATTTTAGCCGGGAAAGTCGGCTCCGCCTTTGCCGCCGAGATTGGAGCCATGCAGGTCACCGAGCAGATCGACGCGCTCTACATGCTGAAAACAGACCCAATCGACTATCTGGTCACCCCGCGTGTGATTGCCTGCTGCGTCATGTTGCCTGTGCTCACCTTATTTTCGTTTATCACAGGTTTATTAGGGGGACTGGCGATCGCCAATGGCATGTATAACATTTCAGCCGTAATCTTCTTCGACTCTGCCAAGAACTTCCTAGATCCTTGGGACTTAATCGCCTCCCTCATCAAAGCGGCCATTTTTGGAGCGTTAATCGCCACGATTGGGTCGAGCTGGGGGCTAACAACGACAGGTGGCGCTAAGGGAGTTGGGCAATCAACCACTACCGCTGTTGTCACCGCCTTACTCGCGATCTTTATCTCAGATTTCTTTCTGTCGTGGCTCATGTTCCAGGGTCTCGGTGATGCGGCGTTGCTCTAAGACACTCTATTTTGCGGCGTCAAGCCCTTATGAACTCTACATCTAGAGCCATGCCCCTATCTTTTCTAATTCAAGCCACAAGGAAAATCTATATTGAGTTTTGTAAACTTGCGTATCGAAAGGAGATCGTTTCCCGTATGTTGCGCACCCGCAAACCAAGTTGGCTCAATATTTCCGCATTTTGAATTATTGTTAACCCACTCCAGAACCCGTCAAGGTGCGGCTCTATAATGCTCAAAAGAACCTGCTCTGAGTTCACGGTTTTCCCTGGAACTGTTCCAGGACAAAGCTAAACCGCATCCCCCGGTCAAATTAATTGCAAGCTGGCTAAGGGAGATAGCTCTCAGAGTTTAGGTGTACTCGTTCCTTGTCTAGAGAGAGGAGAGTCTCGAATGACAATTACCCCGCGGGAGCGAGAGGCAAAAGCCCGCGTTGTGGTTGATAATGACCCGGTACCTACTTCTTTTGAGAAGTGGGCTAAGCCTGGCCACTTTGACCGCACGCTAGCTAAAGGTCCAAAAACCACAACCTGGATTTGGAACCTCCATGCCGACGCTCACGACTTTGATAGTCATACCAGCGACTTAGAAGATATTTCTCGTAAAATTTTCAGCGCTCACTTCGGTCACTTAGCCGTTGTCTTTATCTGGCTGAGTGGGATGTATTTCCATGGCGCGAAATTCTCGAATTATGAAGCTTGGTTAGCAAATCCCACTGGCATCAAGCCAAGCGCTCAGGTGGTTTGGCCGATTGTCGGTCAAGAAATTCTGAACGCGGATGTCGGGGGTGGATTCCATGGAATCCAGATTACCTCTGGCTTCTTCCAGCTCTGGCGAGCTTCCGGTATTACAAACAGCTATCAGCTTTACTGCACTGCCATTGGCGGTCTCGTTATGGCTGGCCTCATGCTGTTTGCCGGCTGGTTCCACTACCACAAGCGGGCTCCGAAGCTCGAGTGGTT
>JACYMB010000345.1 GCA_015272205.1 Synechococcales cyanobacterium T60_A2020_003
GGAAATAGCGCGATAGACTCGACTCTTCTAGAGACAAGCAAATCGGTCGTCCGTGGGGGCAGGTGCGGGGATGGCGGGTACGCTGCCACTGATTCAGGAGCGTTTGCATATCTGGTAAAGCCAGGGGCGTACCGTTGCGAATAGCCGTACGGCAGGCCGTTGCTACCAGCGCTGTATCCAAGTCGCTCCCAAGGCTGAGTTCCAGCAATGCCTCTGCACAATCCTCCCGTTTCGCTAGGCGAGCCGGAGCCGTGCGAATCGCCCACAGGTTTTCGCCAAAGGGTTCTAGGTCAAGGCCAATGTGCTGGAGCTGGGTTTGCTGAGCAGAGGAAAGGGCTTCGAGCAGGATCGGAGGTTCCAGCGGCACTAATTCCCAGCGATCGCGCAACTGTTCGTAAATCACCCGCTCATGGGCAATGTGCTGTTCCACCAGGGAAATGCCGCCCGGATGTTCGCAAACGATGTAGGTGTTATGCAACTGGGCGATCGCCGTTAGCGTTCCATCCTCAGTGATGTCTAGAACAGAGTCAGAGATTTGGCGCGATGACTCGTAAATCCCCTCCTGTTCTGCCAGCTTAATCAACTGCTGCGTCCGACTGCCCTGACTGGCTAGATCGGTGGTATTGACCTGCATGGCTTGGGCGATCGCCTGCTGCACCGTCGCCTGCCACTGTTCCCCGTCCCGCAGATACACCTCCGATTTAGCCGGATGGCGGTTCCAGTCCACTTGGCTGGTATCTACCCGCAAATGGAGAAAGCAGACGGGATAGCGATCGCGCGGTAGGCTGCGGCGCAGGGTCGAGAGAATGGTCTGTTCCAATTCTGGGTGCTGCACGACCCGCCCATTCACGGCAATCCGAATCCAGTCCGGGCGGCGACGGTGGCAGCGGTCGGGCAATCCCAACACTAAAACTGATTTGTCCGGGACAGAATCGCCTAGAGTCGCAAACGCCAGTTCCGCTAAGTCTGACGGACGCACCTCCTTGAGGACTTGCGGCAGGATCGCACCCGGCGATGCACTTCCCCAAATGGCAAACCAGGGGCGATCGCCCTGTTCCACTTGCCAAGTCACCTGCGGATAACAGAGGGCAATGTTTTGAATCATCTGTTGGATGCGGCGCAGTTGTTGGGAGGGGCTGGGTAGATTTTGTCGTCGCGTCGGCCACTGGGCAAATAAATCCTGAACTGTAACCACGGTTCCACGGGCGATCGCCACTGGATCAAGGGCTAAAATCTGTCCCTGAGCGTTATAGCGAGCCTGCCAACCGGAATCTTGATCCTGACCATAGCTGCAAATCTCTAACGAAGCGAGCTGCGCCAAACTATGCAGTGCTTCTCCCCGAAATCCCAAGCTGGTGACTCGATTCAGATCGTCCCTGGCCGCAATCTTGCTGGTGCTATGGGGCAAGGCAGCCTGCTGCAAATCCTCTGGCGACATGCCCATGCCATCATCTGCGACCCGCACCCGCCACAGCTCTGGCGCGACCGAAATGACCAGTCGTGACGCACCAGCATCAATCGCGTTTTCGGCCAATTCCCGCACCACAGCCGCGAGGGAGTCAATGACCTCTCCGGCAGCAATGAGATGCACAATGTCGGTGGATAGGGGCTGAATTTTTGAGGCCATGCCTCCCAGTGTAGCGATCGCCCAAGCTGAAGCGGCGGGAAATTTCTAGGTTCGTGCAAGGTCATGCGCGAGATTAAAAATTCTGCTTTTCTTGACGAGCCCCCTTGGTCATCCCCAGAGTTCGATGATATAAAGTATGTGAAGTAATGCAACACTTGGCATAGGTTTGCCTAGATCTCAAACTCCTTTAACGAAATGGGATTTAGGATGGTCGGAGGGAACGCCCGTTTTACTCCGGTCGTTGATCTGAGCGTCGGCTATGTTGGGAGTAGTGTACTGAGGCAACACATTTCGTAGGCCGCCTCTCCATCACTGCTGGTGTGTTGCTGGTCCGCCCTCATTTCGCAAGGGCACCAAGAATCTAAACCACTGATATTCAATAACAACGCCATTTCGCATCGGTCGAGGAGGAAAAAGCTGTGTCTGTTGAAACCCTTGAAAAGCGTTCAACTGTCCGTAAGCACGCGCCCCGGTACAAGGTTTTGCTGCATAACGACGACTTTAACTCGATGGAATATGTCGTCCAGGTGTTGATGCAAACCGTTGCCAGTTTGACCCAACCCCAAGCGGTCAACATCATGATGGAAGCCCACACGAACGGTCAGGCATTGGTCATCACCTGCGCCCAAGAACACGCAGAATTTTATTGCGAATCCCTCAAAATGCACGGTCTCAGCAGTACGATTGAGCCTGACGAGTAATTGTTTCAAATCCGTTGAAATTACGCCTTGCCTCTCTCCAATACCAACCTGCCCCGGTTCGGATTGGGATGTTTTTGATGTTGATGGCGATCGCCTGGTTACCCATTGCCGGACTGCTGCTGCTAACGATTCCGAACGCCAACACCGCTAACATCGTGGCGATGGTGGTTTTATTCTTTGGTTTTCTGGGATGGGTCAACCTTTGGGGACAGCGGGTTCATCACACGTCCCGGAGTTTCCAGCGCTATGGCCTAGTTTGGAATGGTCGGGGTATTCAGGTCACACTCCTAGGACTGGCGATAGGCATAGTCAGCCTGAGTCTGCTGGTGGTTGTAGAGTCCTGGCTCGGTTGGCTGACCCTCGACTTTTCGGTGCTGCCCGGTGGTGTGGTCGCGTCGGGTCTACTGGTGGGCTTGGGGGTTGGCTTTGCCGAGGAATTATTCTTTCGGGGATGGCTTCTGGATGAGCTTCAGCGGGATTATTCGGCAGCGAAATGCCTTTGGGTGAATAGCATCATTTTTGCCGTGCTGCATTTTCTCAAGCCACTGAGCGAGGTCATCCGCACGGCTCCTGCGTTTCCTGGCTTGGTACTCCTGGGTATAACGCTGGTTTGGGTCAAATGGGTGTCCTCTGCTTGGGATCCGCGATCGCCCAATGGGTACTTAGGATTTCCCGTGGGACTGCATGCGGTGCTAGTCTGGACATCCTACATGCTCTACGTGGGCAATGTGGTCAAGATGCGAGATGCTGTTCCCACCTGGATAACGGGCATTGATAATAATCCTCTCGCAGGCTTAATGGGGTTTAGTTTTTTAGCCGTTTTGGCCTGGTTCATTCGCGGGCGATCGCACCCCCCCAAGCGCTTACCCCAAAGTGCCCCGTAATCCTGGAATGGTCGTTCTCTCTGTCCATTTGCTATGGTACGGTTATTCCAGGCCAGTCCGGCAGTGATTGTGTCCACCCTAGCACTCGATTAGCGCATCCGGTTTCGGTAGTTGAGCATCCTATGTCCACGAATATTGAGTCTTACAGCGCCTTACCTCCAGCGGTTCAGCGAATTGTGCGATCGCTCCAGATATCAGGTTGGCTCGGATTCTGGATCCAAATTATTTTGAGTGTTATCTCGCTGCTGGTTTTAATTTTTTCCAAGGTCATCTTGCAGCTTGACCGCACCCCGACAGGACAGCCGATTACGAATCCCGGATCGGGCATTGGTTTAGCCTTTGCGCTGCTCGGCAACCTAGTATTACTAGGTGGAGCATACTGGTCGTTTCGCTATACTCGCCTATCGCGACAGCTTCAATCGTCCGATTCGTTAACCCGACCTAACCCTAGCGCGGTGGTTCAGGCCATTAAGCTGGGAGTCGGAATTAATCTAATTGGGATGTTGCTCACTCTAATGAGTGCTGAAGCACTGATTGGCGCACTCTTTGCAAAGGCACTTTCCCAACCCCAGAGCGGTGTAGCGTTTTACGAGCGGATTACCCAGGCGATCCAGCCCATCGATATTTTGATTGTGCAAGCCAATACCAACATCATCCTGGCGCATTTTGTCGGCCTGTGCGCCTCGCTGTGGCTGGTGCGTGCTATGAGTCGGGCTTAGGGCTAGCGGCGATCGCCCGATACAAAGCGTTCAATACCCGCCAAATCAGCATGAATTTGAATGTGGCGATACTGTCCGATGTGTCCTAGGATCTGAGCCACATCTTGCGCCTGTCCCTGCATCAGTTCCACTAGCCACAATCCACCGGATCTCAAGTACTTCGGCGCAGTCGTTGCCAGATGGCGAATGCAGTCCAGCCCATCCTGTCCCCCATCGAGAGCTGCATGGGGTTCATGGCGCACCACTTCAGGTTGCAGCGTGTTCACCACATCGGTCGGGATATAGGGAGGGTTGGATACACAGCCGCTTACCTGTCCCTCTAGCCCCTGAATCGGATCAAACCAGGAGCCAACATAAAACTGGATGCGATCGCCCAATCCGTTTTGTTGGGCGTTTTGCTGGGCAATGGCGATCGCCGCCGGACTCTGATCAATGGCGTGAATCGTGGCCTGGGGTAGAGTTTCGGCCAGTCCTAGGGCGATCGCACCACTGCCTGTGCCTAAATCAACCCAGTGCCCCCGCTGCAAGTCAGGATGAGCACGAACCTGTGCCTGCACAATGTCGATGATCAATTCCGTTTCCGGTCGGGGAATCAAGACATCCGGGGTCACGGTCAGGGAAAACTTGCGCCACGGAGCCACACCCACCAAATATTGCACCGGAACCCGTTGATTTAACCGCTGCTGCCAGAGAGCATCTAGATCGGAGAGCGATCGCGCCACCCCGACTTGCGGCTGAGTCTGAAACGTTCCCAACCGCAGCGCCAAAGCGTCCAGATCAGCCAGAGCCTGAAGAAACCAGTCCAATTCATAAAGAGGCACGCCAGCCTCAAGTGATTGCTGACGTGCCTGCTGATACCATGTCCAGAGTTGTTGCCCTGGAATCGAAAGCGATGGCATGGGTTCGAGAGAAGTCACTAAATGCGCGATCGCTACGGTTGCTGGTTTTGTTCCTGGAGCGATTGCACGTAGTCTAGGGTTTCACGGGGAGGAATGAGCAACAACTGATTAAAATCAGGATCGTCGGTAGACTGCATCGCGCTAATTAATCCTTCTAGATTAATCACCTGGATATCCATACTCCCAGCTAATGCTGGCTGGGATTGAGTTAGACGATCGAGCATGGTCTGTAACTCTTCTTGTTTGAAGAACACAGGAATCACCTCTTGATCATCCTGCTGCATGGTCAGGTATCCACCTGAGCCTGATGTAGAGCGAGCGATGAAGAGGGGTACACCTTGAAATTCGTCTGTCGAGATATCTTCCCCGTCTTCGCGCAAAATTTCAACAGCGGTTTCTACTTCGTTTTGCATAGGCACAAACACGAAATCGAGCTCATCCCCCTGGTTCGCAACAGCGATGTCGTATACCTCTGCTAAAGAGACAGGCACAACGCGAACTTGCTCTGCTAAGTCTGGATTTCCTTGCTGCAAACCTGCTAGAAAGCTTTCTGCATCGGCGCGGCTAATAAAAATGCCAGTAACGGCTGCCCCATCCTCACCGTCGGGAGCAGAGATTAAAGGCGAACCGTTTGCATCAGTAATCGTGAAAACGGGAACCGTTTGCAGCGTTTCTTTAATCTCATCATCGGTTAGAGCGACCGCAGCCGGATTAAAGGCAAGCAACGCCCCCATGAGCGTGCTGCTGACTAGTCCAAGCGTGGCACCTAAGCGAACAAATGATTTCATAAGTTACTCCTGTTAATAAGGCTATACATTGCTTGAGCAACGTAGTTTCTTTGCACGACAGCCCCTATGCCACAGCACATGAACAAAATTACAGGAACTCTCTAGCTCCAAAATTTTCATCTATGCTACCTCTAAACAAAATCCCTTGGGGTTCCACAGCTAATCTCCCATAATCAGAACTTGAGGTTTAAAGGTACTTGCTGCTGCGGCTGCATTTTAAATCGACTTTAGGATTGTAATATCCAACTGCGACTTTCACCATCGGGATTCACGATCTCTGACCAGTCCCATTTTGAAATAGTTCCACGTAGAGGTGAAGTTCTCGGGTATGGGAGAACCACTGCCCAACCATGGCTAAACCATGCGAGGCCAGCATTGGATAACTCCCATAGACCATCGCTCAATCAGACGATTGTCTTAAACCTAGCTAAACTAGTACTGATGGCATATTCACTAATCGGGATGACAGGATTTGAACCTGCGACATCCTGCTCCCAAAGCAGGCGCGCTACCAAGCTGCGCTACATCCCGTTTCGTCCTTAGTATAGCGGTTTTCTGTCCGTAATTGACAACTCCATCTATGCGCGATCGCATTTCATCTCAAAATTGGAAGATTATTGACCTACCTGGCATTAGTGCACGCGACTGCCAAAAGCTTGGGTCATTGGGTATTCACACGACTTTTGATCTACTACAAGAGGCCAAGACGCGATCGCAACGCATTGATCTAGCGGCGAAACTCCAAGTTCACCCCCATCATCTCCAAAAATGGATTGCCTTAGCCGATTTAGCGCGGATACCGAGTGTGGGCTGCCAGTACTGTGGTCTATTGTTGCATTCTGGAATTATATCCCCCAGCCAACTTAGCACCACACCTGCTTCTCGTCTCCATCGCCAGGTTCTCAAACTCTACGTCGCAACGCTGCAGCGTAATGACCTATGCCCATCGGCCGGAGAGGTAACCCGTTGGATTCAGCAGGCGCGTTGGATTGCTCAACCTACCTCCGAATCCCGACAAATCCCCTAATTGGGATACCAAAACATGCCCTTGATGCCCTCCGGATCGGACATGAAGCCCAATCCTTGATAAAACCCAACAACTTGGGGATCGGCAAACAGCGTGATATTGCTGATATCCTCATTTCTGAGCTTCTCAATCATTTTCTTCATCAGCTTCTTGCCCAAGCCTTTGCCCTGATAATCAGGATGAACCACAACATCCCAGATCGTGGCGTTGAATGCATGATCCGACGTTGCGCGCGAGAAACCAATCAATCGGCGTTGGGCTCCCCGCTTTTCCCACATTGAGATCACTAGAAAACTATGCTGAATTGCCTTCCGCACTTTACGAAGCGGACGACGGGACCAGCCTACCGCATCGCAAAGCTCTTCCAAATCATAAAGATCAATATCGCGATCGACGCTAAACACAATGTGGACCTCATTCGAGGTCGGTGCATTCAGCGCAACAGGCTCTTCAAGAGTGGATCCACTAGAAGAGGTTGGCGTTTCCGAGGACGTGAACAAGCTTTTCCAAAAACCCATGCAGGCGCGGATCGATATAGAAGTGAGACAGCAATACTAGTTAGTATATCGTTCGTACTCTACTCCCATCGCGCAGATCTGCGAATCTTCAGAAGATTGCATCATAGAGCAATGCTCAGCGCTATTCTGGGAACAATAGAGGAATAACAAAGCTATATGGGACGCAACATTCGGTAAGCCCCTAAATTCTGCCTTGAAGCGTCCAGATGTTTATAAAATCGATTTTACAGAGCGGAAAACCTATATCTCAGTCAAGCTCAGTCAGGTTGTTAGCCAAGTATGGCAAGACCCTCTAGGTTTGGTGGTGATCATGGGTGCTGGTTGGACTCAATGACGATGCAGACAATATCTAGGTGTTTCGTGCTTTGGGGTTTCTTAAATCTCGTCTAATTCCAAATTGATTGTGCAAGCGCTGTTAAGGATTGTCAAAATCCTCACCCCTATTCAATCGACAATTGACTTGGAGTGAATCTACTCCTGAGAACTGTATGGCTCTGCAGCAAACGGTAGAGATGGGCAAAATCCCTACATTGCGGCGATCGGCCGAATAACAGCCAAAATCATTGCAGTTTTTATGAAGGAAGGACACCCCTCCAAAACTACATTTCCACGCAGATCCCGTTCGCATACCTGAAAGGACGTCACAGGCTCGATGTTGAAAACTATGGCTCCGCCCTTGAAAGCATCCACCCTAGAACTGCTGAAACGTTTCAACCGTGCCTTTCCGCAGTTCTATGAACAGTTTGTTAGTAGCGACATTCAAATCCAGAATCTGAAACTAGCCTACCAACTTTACAAAACTCGGCAAGTCGTTATCGATCTCAAGCCTGACAACGGTAAGATGGCTCTGCATTTTGCCTACCGAAACCAGTCCTTTCTACTAAGCGATATTTTCGGTGTTTTGGCTGCCTATGGTTTAACGATTCACAGCCTCAGCTTATACGGTCAGATTTATCCTCCCATGCTAGTGTTCATTAAACTGATCGTGTCACGGGGAGGCAAAGTTCTCACAGAGAATACAGCCGACAATGTGCGTCGAGCAATCCGAGAAGCCTTAGCCGGACGCTTTGAAGTTGAAGAAATGCTGGCGGTGGAATTTAACCTGGATGCAGGGTTAGAGCAGGTCGAAACCGAGTTTTATGTTGATCCTGTTTTTCACCTACCTGCCTTGCTGATTGAAGCGGACAACCAACCGGGGCTTTTCTACAAGGTCATGTATGCCATCTGGCAGGAAGATTTGTTAGTGGTGAATGCTAACTTGCTGGTTTGGCGAGGACGAACTCGGCTCATCCTGTATTTACTGGGTCCCAATGAAAGCTTAATCCCAGAGTATCTAGGACAGAAAATTGCAGACGGTGTTCGTCAGCGTCTCCTGGGAAGACAACTTTGAGGATTTAGGGTTGCGGTATGGGGCTGTTCCCTAGTTTTAGCGTCCTAGGGCATTCCATCCGAGGACGCTAGCATGCCCATCTCCGCTGTATTGGATATGGCAAAACAGTGAATGAGTATAAATACTAATATAATTTTTTCAAATAGATCTCGAGGTGTTTTTGTTGACGACTTATGGAAACGGTTGATAATGTTAATAAATATTTCAACACTTACCAATCGTAATCGTTGACGTTGCAAACACCGTTAGGAAGGCATAGGGAAAATTATGGGGGCTAGCGTATTTACGCAAGACAGGGAATGGCTCGCAGGCGTTGGTGCAGGAGAATTAGTAGCTGCGCCACTGACGGTATTCTGTGATTTTGATGGCCCCATCATGGATGTGTCCGATCGCTACTACTACACTTACTGTTCGGCGATCGCCCATGTGAAAGAATCTCTTGCATCTACAGACTTGGATGCGTTCCATGCTATTCAGCTCCTTTCTAAGTCGGTGTTTTGGGATCTGAAGCAAAATCGGGCTCCGGATTTAGAAATTGCAATGCGATCGGGCTTAAAGCCGTCGCACATGGATCAATTTACAGGGCATGTTCAGTCTATTGTGAATCAACCGAGCCTGTTGTCCCATGACAAGCTGCAAACGGGGGGTCGATGGGCACTCATGCAGCTCCGTAGTCAGGGTATTCGCCTCGTGCTGGTTACCCTTCGACAGCAAGAGCAGGTCTTAACTATTCTGCATGAGGAAGGCTTGCACCATCTGTTTAATGATGTGTGGGGTAGCCACGATGCGATGGCAGCCTATCACAATCAGGCAAACCACAAGGAGGTGTTGCTCCGGCAAGCATTTGAAGCTGCCCAACGGGGAAGTTCCACACCTATTCAAACTTGCATGATTGGCGATACCGAAGCGGATATTTTGGCAGGTCAAGCCGTCGGAATTCCCACTGTTGCGTTGAGCTGTGGTGTTCGTAGCCGACGCTATTTAGAATCCTATCGACCCAGTCGCATTTATCCGAATTTACTCACAGCCGTTCAAAGCATTCTGGCGCAACGTCTACTGCAAGCGGCGTAGGCCAGATTAGACGGCTATCCCATGAATGATAAATGGGTTAGTTAGCTCGACTTTATCCAATCAGGCGGCATGGCAGAGTAACTCGGTCCAGGTGTCGA
>JACYMB010000346.1 GCA_015272205.1 Synechococcales cyanobacterium T60_A2020_003
TCTGCGATTCTAGGTCTTAAACCGGATGAGGGTGGCTATAACTCATCACAAACAAAAGGAGTCTGATCAGTGTTACCTGCCAAACTCCATCTACGAATTTAGGAACCTATTTCAGGTATCGTGCAGTGGCGTCGTTCTACACCGACTTACACTGCAATGCCACGATACTTAATGGTGTATCCCCGAAGATTACGGCTTTCGGGAACCTGTATGGAATGGTGAAGATGATTGTCAGCACCGCGATACTTACCCATGACATCCCCTTCTACCGCAGGTAGCGTCGCCGGGGTCGTATTGTACTGAATGCCTCGATAGTTAAACCTCATGCGCCCTCTCCTTAAGCATCAGAAGAATCCAATCGTTGGGTATCCACGACTTCAGCCATAGATCGTTGCAACATACCCCGGCGGCGATCGCCCTGGCGCTGCCGAGATTGCGCTAACCGAACACGGGCGTTGTCGTTGAGATTGCGAATCATGGTGAAATCTCCAATGTACTCGTCAGTAACGCTATCAATCCTGTCATGACTCTCGAAACAGAGACGAAAGTTTAGTCCGCAAGGGTTATCGAATCGTTCTGCTTCAAGACATTATCTTTAATCTAAATTCTGTATTGAAAGTTACAGAATTTAGGTTTTCTGGTAAATATCATAGCGTTCTGACACACAGAAAGCCTTAAGAGATCCCAAAGCCTGAGTTAAGATTCAGTGATGATTGGCGATCGCCTGCAACGATTCCAACTCCTGCGCCGCTTCATCTAATTTCCCTTGTGCCGTCAACGCCATTCCTCGCGCAAAGTGCCATACCCCAGTTGGATAGACCAAATCTGCATCAGGGGCTGGAGCCGATTTGAAGTGCGTCGCATCAAATACTGAGCGATCTACGCCTTGGAAAATTGCGAGGGATTCTTTGATGGCAACCGAGGAGTGCATCTGGTGGTTCTCGATCTGGTCGTAGGGGAGTGGCGCATCCCGTGGAGTTGCCGAGTGTACCGGGGCAAGGACACCCCCTCTCCCGCCCAACTCGGCCTCCGATGGGTCGCTGCTCTCCCCAAGGGGCTCAGACGGGCCTTCAAGATCCTCGTGTTAGCAGACACGGCTTTTGGCCGTGTGGAGTTTCTCCAAAGGATTCGACCCTTGAAGCTGCATGCGATTGCAGGAGTACGTTATGACCGGCAACTGGAGGATGGACGCCATCTGTTCAAACTGCATCAGCCGGGACAGCCGGTTCGTTTGGCGGGACTCAAGTTTCCCGTAACCATTGCTGGGTTCTACCTCAAACGCGACGGGGAATCAAAGCGCTCCCAACGCTATGTCCTGTCCACTCGACCGCTCAAAGCCTGCACGATTGTCGGGTGGGGGCGACACCGCTGGCAGATTGAGGGCTTCTTCAAAACAGCGAAGCATCGCTTTGGCCTGCATCGTTTCGGCCAGCAGACTCGACTTGAGATGTATCGCGGGTTGGTTTTGTCTTTGGTTGCGTTCCTCTTAGCGCATTGGGGGGATCTGGCAATGGATACATCTGCCCTTCCGGATTGGGCGGTTGCCGCCAAGGTCGTCTTTGAAGCCGTGCTGCCGGCAGTTGCGATTGCACTGGTGTTTCGACAACTCGAACGACAACAACCGTTACTGCAGCGACACGGTTATCAGGTTCAAATCGTTAGGTGCAAGATCTGAGTAGAGACATTACACCCTCTGCACAGAAGCAAGAAATTGATCGGGAAGACGTTGGCGAATGGCCGCACGCGATCGCTCGGCTGCCGTTAACGACGACGTGGCCGCCAAGGCGCGATCGCCCCCAACGCCGCATGGTGAGCAATATCCGCCACTAAGTCAGGCTGAGTATCCACCAGTTCTTGAAGCTGTCGCGCAATCTGTAGATGCACTAATCGACGACGAGGTTCTGAAAAACGGTCATACAGCGGTGATAGACTTGCAGCGCATTAGCGCGATCGCCAATTCGGGCCTGGAGTCGCATCAATGTACAATAGGTTGCTTCGCTGAATGAATCCAACTGTAGGCGTTTCTGCGCATAGGCGATCGCACTACGGTATTCTCCCGTTTGCTCCAAGTGGTCAATCAATAAATCGAGCGCTCGGAGTCGTCGTTGCTGTAGTCGTTCTCGTTCCGGCATGATCCATTCATCGGTACAGTCAGACAACAGATCCCCCCGATAGAGATCTAGGGCTTCTTCCAGGTGCGATCGCACCAGATCAGAGTCGGAGGTCTGTTCCGCCAACTTCAAGGCTTTCTCAAACTCCACTACATCGATCCAGCACTCTGGTATTACGCGCCACTGCAACGTCTTTGCATCAGCCCACAGCACCGTATCTGGATCAGGGAGCGATCGCCGTAGATGACTGAGTTCCTTGCGGAGATTGGCTCTGGCTTGAGTATCGGTCGAATCCGGCCAAAGCTGGGCTGCAATCCGTTGGCGGGGTTGAGGAGCATGGTGATGCAGCACCAGATAGGCCAATAGAGACTGTAACCGACTGGTATGGATACCCGAAATCGGCTGGTAGTTTAAGGAAATGGCACAGTCGCCCAGGAGTTTGATCTGGAGCATAACAACCAGAACAAGGCGTATTCCTTCACCATAGACGCTCCTTAAAGGATAGTCTATGACGGGTTATATGCGCTAAAAAACAGCGTAGACAGCCTACCTAGAGCACGCTATCCACGCATTTGCAAACTGAGCGATCGCATTTTCTCCTTCCTGTCAGGCATCCTGCCTAACGAGAAATAAAGAGGTCTTAGAAGGTTTGAGATACGCCATTGGTAGGGATATAGCGACCGTAGAACAGGCTAAATCGCCAGAACCATTTGATCGCTTCCCAAGGCTGAGTTGTGAAGATTGAATGATGGGGATTAGCTGAGGTAGAGCGAGAATTAGAACAGGTCATGATGTCTTCTCCGTGTTGAGTTGTGAGTAGATAGAAAATGCGTTACCTTTCTTAAGGTTAGAGCGCAAGCCCAAAAGTAACAAAAAGCAATATTGATGGCTGATATGAAAAAAATTCATAGTGGCAGTTATGACTCCATCTAACGCATCGCAGTCAACCCACGCGCTGATTGTGGGAGCCAATGGCGGAATTGGTCTAGGGTTTGTGCAAGCCCTCCTCGCGCAGAGTAGCGTACAAGTCTACGCGACCTACCGTGATCCCAATCGTGCCCAAGCGTTACTAACCCTGGCGCAAAGCCAGAGCGATCGCCTCAAGGTCTACCCCCTCGATCTCACCGATGAAGATCAGGTGAGTCAGCTTGTGACCTTGATCCAGGCCGAAACCCCAGTCCTACATCAGGTTATTAACTGTGTTGGTGTTCTCCATGAGGGAACGTATCAACCTGAAAAGAGTCTACGCCAGATTAATTCCGATCAACTGATGCACTATTTTCAGGTCAATAGTATCGGTGCGGTGCTGCTGGCGAAGCATCTCCTACCGCTCTTCCGGCATGGCGATCGCAGTCTCTTTGCCAGCATCTCTGCGAAGGTCGGCAGCATTGAAGATAATCGCCTAGGGGGATGGTACGGCTACCGTGCCTCGAAAGCCGCTCTCAATATGTTCATGAAAACGATCGCCATTGAGTATACGCGCAAATGTCCAAATACGATCGTTGTTGCTCTCCATCCCGGCACTACGGATACGTCTCTCTCCAAGCCTTTTCAGGCTAATGTCCCCCCGGAAAAACTATTTTCCGTAGAACGGACTGTGGGGCAATTACTCACCGTGCTTGATAGCCTGACACCTGCCGATACAGGGAATTTCTATTCATGGGATGGTAGTCGTTTACCTTGGTAACAGAACCGAGTCATCTCCATAGGGCTTGCTAAATAAATATGGATGGTTATACGCAGTTTTTGGGTACAGAGGCACAGCCCAACTTACCCGCACGATCGGCTATGCAAATTGCTGGGTTAGTGAATCCCGGTTGGTTGGTGGAAATCGAAGTGGTAGCGGTGCGATCGCCCGTATAGTCAGAAAAACTTCAAAGGGAGCGATCGCCCTCCAGGCAGTCACAGAAACGCGATCGCTCTCTGACCTCCAATGGGAGATATGCGATCGCGAAACATCGTTATACGAAGACTACCTTAAATGATTTTTAGACTATTTGAGCACGATCTAGGCGATCGCAAACTTCAGTACAAAGAGAGCAGCCAAAACCCAGACCGCGATCGACACTTCACTGGTCTTACCTTGAAACGTCTTGATCAAGGGATACAGGATAAAGCCTGCGGCCAGTCCGTCCGCGATCGAATAGCTCAACGGCATGATGATCATCGTCAGAAACGCTGGAATCGCCTCTGCCGGATCGCCCCATCGTACAAAGGTCGCCGCACCGATCATCAGCGCTCCCACAATGATCAGAGCCGGAGCCGTAGCGAAGACTGGAATGCCAGCCAATAGCGGAATAAAAAAGATAGACACCACAAACAGTGCGGCCGTAACGACCGCCGTAAAGCCGCTCCGTCCCCCTTCCGAAACACCAGACGCCGACTCAATGTAGGACGTTACCGTTGAAGTGCCCAAAATCGCGCCCACGGTCGTACCCACCGCGTCGGCCATAAACGCCCGACCCACGCGCGGGAATTCGCCATTTTCCCGTATATAGCCAGCCTTTGCGCCTAGGCCTGTCAGGGTTCCCACCGTGTCAAACAAATCCACAAACAAGAGTACAAAGACGATCGAAAACAGTTCCAGAGGGTTGATTTGGGCGATCTGTCCCAATCCGACAAACGCTTGTCCAACCAGATCAACAGGCATCTGGGGTATCGCGACAATGCCCTCTGGCAGCGGCGCAATCTGGAGAATCCAGCCCAAAATCGCTGTCGCTAAAATTCCCCAAAGCAGGGCCCCTACAATCCGACGGGCAATAAATGCAGAGGTGACAAGCAAACCAAAAATCGCCATTAGGGTCGGCGGTTGAGCTAGATTCCCCAGGGTCGTTGTCGTCGCTTCACTGGCGACAATCAGACCCGCCCCCGAT
>JACYMB010000347.1 GCA_015272205.1 Synechococcales cyanobacterium T60_A2020_003
CCCATTATTGTATCGGTGCCTCTAATTCAGTACTGATTCTGGCCTGTCTTCTCATTTAAGGCGATCGCCCATTCCCCTAGAGCAACTCACACATCCCCAGAAGCGATTAGGTTTTCTCCGTGAATGTCATCGCTCTATGTCATAATCTTTAACAGAGTTTTAATCTTAGCGTGAGCAGTTCTAAATCATGGGCACTGATACACCTGAGCCAAATTCTGTAGAGTCCTCCAATGTTGATGCGGCAATTGCTTCAACGGAGCCTGAGGTCTTAACCCCTGAGCAGATGGATCGGTACGAGTGCCGCGCTTGTGGCTATGTGTACGAACCAACACGGGGGGATGGCCGCAGCATCGAAGCAGGCGTTCCATTTACCGAACTGCCGATTACGTGGCGATGCCCGGTTTGTGGCGCAAAGGCCAGTGCCTTTAGCAATGTCGGCCCGTTGGGGAATCCATCCGGATTTAAGGAAAATCTTCGCTATGGCTTTGGGGTCAATTCCCTGACGCCAGGTCAAAAGAATATTCTCATTTTTGGCAGTCTTGCGCTAGGAATTTTGTTCTTCCTAAGTCTGTACGGGTTGAAGTAGATCAGGATAGGGGTGACTGCTTTAGGCATAGGTTGCATTTCCAGCAGTCGATGATTGTCTTTAGCGCCTTTGAATGTCTATTCGGTACCGCTATTTGTGAGTGTTTATACGTTTGTGAAATCATTCAGTCTGATGAAATCTATCCTTAATTCACTGAAAGCGTTTGTTGTGGTTGCGGTTGTGGTGCTGTTTTGCACGGGCTGTGCGAACGCCTATCTCCCCCCAGTGGCTTCCAGTCCCTGGGAAGTGATTTCGCTACCGAATGAGGTTACACCGTTGGATATCGCTTTCACCAGCGATGCTAATCATGGCTGGCTGGTTGGGAAGCAGTCCAGCCTAATGGAAACGACAGACGGGGGCAAAACCTGGGAACCCCGCACGCTGGACTTAGGTACCCAGATCTACAATTTTTCCTCGATCAGCTTCTTTGGAAACGAGGGATGGGTCGTGGGTGAGCCGACCATCATGCTGCACACCACCGATGGCGGCAAAACTTGGTCACAGGTTCCTCTAAGTGAGCAATTACCAGGAACAACGCGCACTGTGGTGGCGCTCGGTAAAGACGCGGCTGAATTAACCACCGATGTAGGCGCGATCTACCAAACTAAGGATGGAGGCCGCAATTGGCAGGCGATGGTGCAAGAGGCGGTGGGCGTTCTGCGGAATATTTCGCGATCGCCCGATGGGCACTACGTTTCTGTATCGGCTCGCGGTAACTTCTATTCCACCTGGGAACCCGGCCAAGACGCATGGCAGCCCCACAATCGCAACAGCTCTCGCCGCCTTCAAAATATGGGTTTCACCTCGGATGGTCGTCTGTGGCTATTAGCGCGGGGCGGAATTGTCCAATTTGGAAACTCGGTTATGGATTTAGAAGACTGGTCTGACGCGCAATCACCAGAGTTTTCAACCAGTTGGGGCTTACTGGACTTGGCCTATCGCACCCCTGAAGATGTGTGGGTTGCTGGGGGCAGTGGTAATCTACTGTATAGCCCTGATGGTGGAAAAACCTGGCAGAAAGATCGAACCGTTGAAAGTGTTCCTTCGAATTTTTATAAGGTAACCTTTCTAACGCCGGATCAAGGCTTTGTCCTCGGACAAGATGGGGTTATGCTTCGGTATAACCCGAATTCGAGCGCGGCATAGTTAACCCATTGGGCTACGCTTGCGCAGTTCCTGACGCTCTAAACGAAGGTTGTATCCGTCTCTAATTTTTGATGGAATACTTTACCGAGTTTTACATAATTCCGTATCATGGAACTTGAGACTTCAGTTGTGTTTATGGGAGCAGTTTAAATGGCAGGTAGTACCGGAGAACGTCCGTTTTCAGACATTATTACGAGTATCCGTTATTGGGTGATTCACAGCATTACGATTCCCGCTTTGTTTATTGCAGGATGGTTATTTGTGAGCACTGGACTCGCGTACGACGCGTTTGGCACGCCTCGTCCGAATGAGTACTTCACCCAAGAGCGTCAAGAGGTTCCCATTCTAGATACCCGCTTTGATGCAAAGCAAGAACTAGACCAAATACTCAAGTAGCAGTTTTGTAAAATCCTTCAGATATCATGACTGGAAATAATCCTAATCAACCCGTTTCCTATCCCATTTTTACCGTTCGATGGTTAGCGGTTCATACCTTGGCTGTACCCACGATTTTCTTCCTGGGTGCGATCGCCGCAATGCAGTTCATCCAGCGATAGGAGAAAGTTCCAATGGAGCGTACACCCAACCCGAATAAGCAACCCGTAGAGCTGAATCGTACATCTCTATATCTGGGTTTGCTTCTCATTTTTGTACTTGGAATTTTGTTTTCCAGCTATTTCTTCAACTAGCGAATCGACCCCTTTCGGGGTCATTTTTCTCATCAATTGCTATTGAGCGGGTAACCTGAATTAAACGATGTCCTGAGAACGGTATACCGAGCTTTCTAGGTTCCAGAGCTACGTTTAGTTAGGACTCTCTACTTAGCAGTTGTGATTCGAAAGTTTTTAATGTAGTTACAGCCATTTTAGGAGGGCGTTTAAGATGTCTAGTTCTGGAAGAATTCCGCTGTGGATTGTTGCAACCATCGCTGGACTTGGCGTATTGGGAATTCTCGGCCTATTCTTCTATGGTGCCTATGCAGGTATCGGTTCCTCGATCTAGGTACCGCTGCGATCGCATCGCGCAAACTGAAACTCCATAGTTTTCACCTTAATAAAATTCCCCTTGCCGTTTACCTAGAACAGTAAGGGGGTTTCGTTATGTTATTGAGCCCAGAATTGTGACATCCTCCCGACGCTCACCCTATCGGGTAGAGCGCGGGCTTCCCCAG
>JACYMB010000348.1 GCA_015272205.1 Synechococcales cyanobacterium T60_A2020_003
ATCTTATTTTGAGACAGTTTTCGTTAAGCGCTGAGTGGTGCCGCGCAGCATCCCAAAACCCTCAACAAAACCTACACATTAGAAAACCATCAACCAACCCCACCTCAAGAAACACGAGTCAAGGTGCAGTGTCGTTATAGGGGCGTTGCTGATGTAGACATGCCCAGCGACCCAGTAAAAAGAAATCACATTGAAAACGATTGCTCCAACCCTAGAACCCAAATCTCCATCGAACCCATAATTGTACAACTTCAATAATTAATGTCTTACAAATAGACTCATTTAGAGATTACAAGTCTTATTGTGAGCAAGGCTCGTCTTGCTTGGGTCTTAAAAGTCTCAAAAATAGACTTAAATTAAGAAAGTTGATCTTATCTCAAGACAGCCTGTGTTCATTTAGCAAACAAACCCGCTCAACGACCTTCAAACCCAAGTGCAGCAAAATCGCAAGAATCGGGTGGGGGCAAATGACAGAAACCGCTAAAGTAATAGAGCGATCGCCCCTCCGATCATCCACTCACTGACTCCAAACCCTATGGCCACCCCAACTATTCCAGCCAGCGACTACGACCGCATCGCCAGTGCGATCGCCTTCTTGCGCGATCGCCACCAAGAGCAACCCGACCTCACTACCCTTGCCCAACACCTCCACCGGTCTACACGATACCCCCTTCGGTATCGTCCTAATTGCCGCCACTCCTCGCGGCATTGGTCATCTACGATTCGTCGAACCCGGCACCGAAATCGAAGCCGAACAAGAACTTCACATCGAATGGCCTCAAGCCACCCTCATTCCCAATTCAGACTCTACGGAAGCGATCGCCCACCGTCTCTTTACCCCAAACACTCCCGCCACCCCCCTTACCGTCCTCGTCAAAGGCACCAACTTCCAAATCCAAGTCTGGCGAGCGCTCCTCACCATTCCTCCCGGTAGCCTCACCACCTACAAAGCGATCGCCCAAGCCATTCAAAAAAACAACGCCACCCGCGCCGTCGGCACCGCCATCGGTCGAAATCCCATCGCCTATCTCATCCCCTGCCATCGCGTCATCCGTGAATCCGGAGACCTCGGCGGCTACCGTTGGGGTCTCACCCGCAAAGCCGCCATCCTAGGTTGGGAAGCAACCCACCACGCCCCCCAAGCCTAACCCCAACCCAAAACTCAAAACTCAAAACTCTACCCCCTCCCTCCCTCATTCCCCACCCCATGAAACCCACCGCCATCGCCGAACTCCTCCTCCTCGCCGCCCTCTGGGGAGCATCCTTCCTCTTTATGCGGATCGCCGTCCCTGTTCTTGGCCCCGTATGGCTAATTGAACTGCGAGTTCTCTTTGCAGGCATCGCCCTCTTACCCCTACTCCTACGAGCATCCCCTTGGCACACCATCCGTCAATACTGGCGTCCCCTTATCGTCATTGGCCTGATCAACTTAGCCTTACCCTTCATTCTACTTGCCTACACCACCCTTTATCTATCCGCAGGCTTTACCGCAATTCTCAACGCTACCGCCCCTCTCTTTGGCACCATTGTCAGTTGGATTTGGCTCAAAGAAAAACTGACATGGATTCGTGGAATCGGCTTTGGCCTTGGATTTCTGGGAGTCGTCATCCTCGTCAGTGGTCAACAATCCGCCACCCCCAGCATCACCAACGCGATCGCCATTCTCACCGGACTCTGTGGAGCCTTAATGTACGCGATCGCCGCTCCCTACGCCAAAAAATACCTCGAAAACGTGCCCTCGTTCATCACCTCAGCCGTTAGTCAATTTACTGCCGCCCTCTTTCTCCTGCCCGCACTCCCCTTCACGATTCCCACCCATCCCATTACCACCCCGGTCATCCTCTCCGTTCTTCTTCTCGCGGTCGGTTCCACCGCCCTCGCCTACATTCTCTATTTCCGCCTCATCCATAGCATCGGTTCCACCAACGCTCTCACTGTGTCCTATCTGATTCCTCTATTTGCAATGCTGTGGGGAGGTCTTTTGCTACGCGAACCCATCACCCTCTCCATGATGATTGGGTGCGGTCTGATTGTGGCCGGAGTTGCGATCGCCTACGCTAATCCACCCCATACAAAAATAGAAGATCCCAACCGATAAGAGCGATCGCCAAATCCGCAAGCGCATGACTCACATAACACGCCCACAGCGATTGATAACGCAGAAAACACAACGACCAAATCGCCCCCGCACCGAACACGCCCAACGATCCAAAAATCGTTACCAACGTATTGCCCGTATATCCCGCCAGCGCAATGATGTGATGCAGCGTAAAGCAAAGCGCCGATAGATAGACCGCATACGGTTCCTTCACCAGTACCGCACATTTCTGATAGACAAACCAACGCCACACGTACTCTTCTACCAGCGCATTGATCACCGTAAAATAGACCGCAAAACCCAGAAAGAATAGAGGTCGGGTCAATCCCACCAATGCTGCCGCATCCCTCACAATCTCGGCATCCAATAGCGATCGCCCAATACTCAAATAGGCCAAGAGAATCACCCCAGCCATCGCCAAGCCCAGCGTCGTCCCAGCCGCAATCTCTCTCCGAGATGGCGACACCCACCGCACTCTATCTCGGTCAATCCCCAGAAACCACGCCAGCGGCAATCCCAGCAACACCCCTCGCGTCACCACAAAAATAGACCGCCCAACCCCACCACTAACATAGAGCCGAGCCGCCATCCCCGAAACCGCCGCTCCCACCACCAGCAGAAGGGCGATCGCCGCTTGAAATTGTCGTTTAAGTCCTAATCCAGCGGACATCCATCCACCCGATTCAGCACCCGCAGATCCTCCTCATCCAACCGATCCGGCACCCCATTCCGAATCAGCTCTGCAAAATCCTCATTCGGAACCATAATGCACAGCATATATAATCGCTTATCGCCCGTATTGATAATCTCATGGGTGCCACTGGCAGGCATCAAAATACTGTCCCCGGCCTTCAGCGGCACCACCTTACCATCACACACCGCCTCACCGTATCCCTTCAGCACAAAAAACATCTCCACCGCGCAATTATGCCGATGGGAAGGCGTTTTCGCTCCTGCCTCAAAAATCTCTACGCAGTAGGTCAGCGACGCATCCGCCGACTTCGGATCAAACACAATCGCCAACCGATTGCGATCGCTCGCACTAATCCGAAAGACCTGATAATCCTCAGGCGTTTTTACGACCGGAATTTTGCAGGCTGTCGTGATCATCAGTATCTCCTACTCTATAAAACGGCGATCGCACTTCATCTCGTAGGATGTGTTAGCTCTAGCGCAACGCATCAAATCCGTACCCGACGGTGCGCCACAGTTTTGCCTAACAGCACCCTACACTAACTGACCTAAAATGGTGGGCGATCGTAGGTTGGGCATCGCCCAACTAAACGTTCTTGAATTCAGGGCAACCCACCAAATTAACCTAGCCATGCTACTACTACCAGGATCTAGCGAGAATCCCCCAATTGGGCAAGAACCGTTACAAACCGTAAAGCGATCGCCCCGACCGAGGCTTGCTATAGTAGAGAGCTGATCGCCCCGACCGAGGCTTGCTATAGTAGAGAGCTAGGGCAACCCTAACCCGCCATCCTATGGATATTCCTCGCCTCCATCCCGACACCATCGAACAGGTTAAAACCCGCGTTGACATTGTTGATGTCGTGTCCGAACACGTCGTCCTTCGTAAACGTGGCAAAGACATGGTCGGCCTCTGCCCCTTCCACGACGACAAATCCCCCAGCTTCACCGTCAGTCCCAGCAAACAACTGTATTACTGCTTCAGTTGTGGTGCAGGCGGTAACGCCATCAAATTCCTCATGGAAATTGGCAAACGCTCCTTCAGTGACGTGGTTCTCGATCTCGCCAAACGCTACCAAGTCTCCGTCCAAACCCTCGAACCCGCTCAACGTAAAGAACTCCAGCGTCGTCTCTCCCTCCGCGAGCAGCTCTACGAAATTCTAGCTATCACCGCTCGCTTCTTCGGACACGCCCTCCACCAGCCCCAAGGCAGCGACGCCCTCCAATACATCAAAGACAATCGCCACCTCGACGATACCACCATCCAACGCTTCCAAATTGGCTATGCCCCCGCCGGATGGCAAACCCTCCACGGCTACCTCGTAGACCAAAAACGATACCCCGTAGACCTTGTTGAAAAAGCCGGACTCATCGTTCCCCGCCAAGGCAACAGCGGCTACTATGACCGTTTCCGCGATCGCCTCATGATTCCCATCTTCGATATCCAAGGCCGCGTCATCGGCTTTGGTGGACGGGCCCTCGGTGACGAACAGCCCAAATATCTCAACTCCCCCGAAACTGAACTTTTTGACAAAGGCAAAACCCTCTTTGGTCTCGACAAAGCCAAAGGGGCGATCGCTAAACAAGACCGAGCTATCGTGGTCGAAGGCTATTTTGATGTCATTGCTCTCCACGCCGCAGGTATCGAAAATACCGTTGCCGCCCTAGGGACAGCCCTCAGCATCGACCAAGTTCGCCAACTCCTCCGCTACACCGAATCCAAACAGATCATCCTCAACTTTGACGCCGACGCCGCCGGGGATAAAGCCGCCCAACGCGCCATCGGTGAAGTTGCCGACCTCGCCTATCGCGGTGAAATTCAGCTTCGCGTCCTCAACATCCCCGACGGTAAAGATCCCGATGAATACCTCAAAGTCCACTCCAAAACCGACTACACTACCCTCCTCGACGAATCCCCCCTCTGGCTCGACTGGCAAATTCAGCAACTCCTCAAAGACCAAGATCTCCGTCAGCCCGATCAGTTCCAAACCAGCATCCAAGCGATCGTAGAACTCCTTGGTAACCTCCCCAACGCCACCCTCCGCACCCACTACATCCACCGCTGTGCCGAACTCCTCAGCAACGGTGATGGTCGTCTTGCTGTCCGCCTCGAAGACGATCTCCGGCTCCAAGTCCGGGGGCAACGCTGGCATGGGCGATCGCAAAAATGGCAACGACCCAGCGATCGCACCCTCCTTGAAGTCGCCGAATCCCAACTCCTGCGCCTCTACATCCATTCACCGAGCGATCGCCCCACCATCACCACCGCCATCGAAGAAAGAGACCTCGAATTCAGCATCGGCTACTGTCGTGCCCTCTGGCAGCAGATCCTAGACATCGATAGTGACGATACCCTCGATCCCAATCAACTCACCGACGAACTGCGCGATCGCTGTTCAACCCTACCCGAAAGTAACGCCATCCAGTCTCTTTTCCACCTCGACGAAAAGACCCACCGCGACATTCTCCGTGCCCCCCTCGTCATCCGTGCCGCCACCGCCTGCATGGAACGCGTCATGTGCGAAAAACGCTATCGCCACTTCAACGAACTCTGGCTCCAAACCGATTTCGCCACCCAACCCGAAGAAGCCCTCAAATACCAGCAGCAAATGTACGCTGAAAAACAGCGCATCCGTGACCTTGAACAAACCGAACGCCGAGTCACCTTTGCCGATCTTACCCAGACACCCTGGGTTGGTATTTTGCAAGACTATCCAACCCCTTCAGAGATTGAAGAATAGTCTCTTCTCTCATACGAAATCCTGCTATAGGGTGGCACTAAACCCCACCGCCTGACGGCACCTCCCCTACCCTGCGGGAAGCCGCTTCGCGTCTAGGGTAAGGGGAGGTTGGGAGGGGTCTCTGAAATAGTGCTACTTTACGAATCGGATTCCGTATCAAACACATATTTCTCAACCAACGACTGTGATTCCAATCATCCAATCGAAAATATTATCGGTGGCCAAGGGAACGATACCATTACAGGCGACGGTCTCGACAACAGCATCTCTGGCAACGCAGGCAACGATTTCCTCGATGGTGGCTTTGGCTTCGACATTATCGACGGCGGTAGCGGCAACGACACCACCACCTACGACTTCTTCTCCGGCCCCATCGTTGCCAACCTTGCCACCGGAACCGTTGGTTTTCCTGGCAACTCCGATCGCACCGACACTCTCATCTCCATCGAAAACATCATTGGCAGTCGCGGCAACGACACCCTAGGGGGCAACGATGACAATAACCGCATCCTAGGCAATACCGGAAATGATCAAATAGTAGGACGGAGTGGGCGCGATCGCCTCTTTGGGCAAGACGGCAACGATCGCATCGATGGCGGTGCAGACAACGACACTATCCAAACCGGAACCGGAGCCGACACCATCGTACTTCGCCGCAATGGCGGATTCGATCGCGTGCGAGACTTCCAGGACGAAGCCGACACCTTCGACCTTACGGGCAGACTCCAGTTTGGTCAACTTTCCATTCGGCAACGTCGAGATGATGTGATCGTTTCCGTAGGCGACACAAACCTCCTGCGCATTGACGATATCAATACAGCCCAACTCAGTCGGACCGACTTCATTTAATCCCCAGCTTCCGGAAAAGTCCAAGTTAATACTCTAACTCTTCACGCGATCGCATCTCAGACCGACTGAGGGCGATCGCGTCTTCAGCGTTATTACTGAAATAATATTACCATCCATGAATCTTTTGTTAAGAAAAGAATAAAATTATCGCTATTTGCCCCAAGAATAAGCTTTATTTATTAAAGTCGTGTGCTTTGAGAAAAATTTAAAGTCCAAAGCTAGCTTTACCTGATCCGTAATACGCTGAAGACCAAGCCACTTATGAAGCAAAGATGAGCAAAATTACTGAGAGTACAGAAACTGTGTAGAGTTTCCGTAAAAACACTTATTCATCCGTATACCTAAACCTACGGTTGTGACCAGAAGACGGACATCAGTGTTCAGAAAAAAGCTCCGATCCATCCATACCATAGAGCCCCAATGTCCTACAAAATCGTTTAAATCTGTGCCTCTCAGATAAAAAACAATATGCTATGGCATAGCTGAGTGTCACGCAACTCATCTTCAAAGGATTGATTTTTTTATACTGATGGCCTTGAAACTACGGTTATTCCAGTTAGGGTCATCATAGAAATCAGGGTCTTGCAACATTCGTGGTTTCACGGATCACGTCTACATGTAGTTTCTTCTTATAGTTCCAATGGTTTTGCGAGGTGCGAATTTTCCAATGGTTTCAATATCCACAAGCAGGCTAGTGTTCATAGACTCGGGTTTAGATCACTATCAACATTTAGCCGAAGGCACCGTAGAGGGCGTTGAGGTTGTCATTCTAGACCCCCATCAGGACGGAATTGAACAGATTACCCATGTTCTGCAATCCCGACAAAATGTAGAAGCCGTACACATCCTTTCCCACGCCGCACCGGGCGTCCTGTCCTTAGGAAACACACAGCTAAGCCCATCCACTCTACCTAGCTACTGTCCATCCCTCCAAAGCTGGTCGAGTGCCCTATCCAAAACTGCTGAAATTCTCCTATATGGCTGTAGATTCGCGGCCAACACCGCAGGGCGATCGCTCGTTCAGCACCTCGCCCGTTTAACTCAGGCAACCGTTGCCGCATCCGATACGCTTACAGGAGCCGCCTCCCTAGGTGGGGACTGGAATCTGGCGGTACGCACGGCTCCCATGCAAGCCATTCCCGCCTTCCGCACCGACGTGCTGCAAACCTACAGTGCCGTTATGCCGGAGTTCAACTGGTCAGATCCGGACATTGATTGGCCTGATGGCAGCATTGGCACCGTCGTCTTCGAAAACGTTGATGGTACAGACGTAGACTTCACCATCAGCGTAGATCCGACCGATGGCGTCGCCTTCGGTTCGGCAGGGGGTGTCCAAACACCGGATGACACGGATTTCCTGGAAGGGGGAGAGGATCTTCCCCAAGAGTCGCTCCACATCACGATGGACAACGAGACACTGCAAGACGTCGTCACCACAACGGTTACCGTCAGTCGTCCGGTCAAAAATGTCAGATTCCAGGTCTACGACATTGATGAGGAATTTGCGACCCAAGGGTGGCAAGACGAAGTCGTCATTATCGGATTCTTTGGCGATACCGTTGTTTTCCCAACCCTCACCGCCAATCCTGGAGCCACCTACACCATTCAGGACAACATTGCCACAGGGGTAGGTAATGCTCCTAACACGGGGCCAGACTCTGACACGGGAACTTTAAACGTTCTCTTCAATTCTCCCATTACCAGCTACCAAGTCATCTACCGCAACGGGCCAGACGCGGCGACCGATCCAGGGGAGCAGGGTATTTCCATTCTCAGCAACATCTTCTTCAGAACTGGCGATCGATTTCCCGACACCGATGATTCCCGACTTCGTATTGCTCCCGGTAATACAGCCCTAGTTCCCGGTCTCGGCGGCAGCGATCCCGATGGCAGAGTGGTGCGATTCCGCGTTACCTCCATCCCCGATGCTGCCCAAGGAACCCTATTCTTGGGTAATCCAGACAACGGTGGCACTGAACTCTCTGAGGGCGATCGCATCCGAGCCCGCCAAATCGACACCGTCTTCTTCCAAGCCAGCAACTCCTTCACAGGCGACACCTTCGAATACGCCGCCATCGATAACGACGGTAACCAAGACCCCACCCCAGGTGTTGTCCGCCTCCGTCCAAAAAATCCAGATTCAGGTTCATCGAACCAGCGTCCAAACACCAATGATGTCGATAAACGTGTCCAACCCGACTCCGTTAAACGCTTAAGGGGTCTCAGTGGCACCGATCCCGATGGCACCGTCGAACAGTTCCGCATCGAGACCCTCCCCGCCCCCCGGCAGGGCACCCTTTTCTTTGGAAACCCCAATCGCAACAACGCGACCGCCGTTGTCAGGCGGCAAATCATTGATGCCACCGACATCAGCAACCTATTTTTCCAATCCACTGCTAACTTTAGCTCTACCAGCTTTAAATACGCTGCCATCGATAACGAGGGCGCACGCGATCGCACCCCCGCAACGGTGAGCCTACGCAGCAAGGGCACACCCACGAACCGTCCTCCCGAAACAGTGCCCTTTATCGCCACCGTTCCACCCAACGCTGTTGTTCAATTAATCGAAGAGCCATCGGGTCAATCCTTTGAAGCGACCGATCCCGACGGAGACGACACCATTGAGACCTTTACAATCCTAAAACTGCCACCGAAACGGTTTGGCGAACTGTTTATCGGTGACCCAGGCAGACGCGGAACCTCTGTCGTCAAAGAAGAACCGATCGATATTGCTCAAATCGATCAAATCTTTTTTGCCTCGGCAGAAGCGTTCAACTCAGAGCTCGGCGCAACCCCCTTCCGGATTCGGTATACCGCTACGGACGATCAGGGCGCATCTGATCCCACGCCTGCACGAGTCCTTGTTGCGCCTGAAGCCGGTGTCCCTAGACCCCCATGCCGTCCGGGGGAAACCATCAAGGGAACCCCGCGCAATGACCGACTCTCCGGCGGGCCTGACGCCGATCAGATCTTCGGTAGAGACGGTAATGATAGTCTTCGCGGTCGCCTTTGCGATGATCTCGTTATTGGCGGCAATGGTAATGACTTAGTCCTAGGCCAAGCGGGGAACGATATTCTAGATGGTGGCGAAGGAAGCGATCGCCTTGAGGGGGGATCCGGCAGAGACCTTCTCAAAGGTCGATCAGGTCAGGATAGCCTCAGCGGCCAAGACGGGAACGATAATTTGCGCGGTGGCAAAGACAAAGATTTCCTCAGTGGCGGTGCCGGAGACGATATCCTGCTCGGCAGAAGCGATGATGACGAAATTGCCGGAGACGACGGTAACGACTCCATCATCGGCGGACGGGGCGACGATCGCATCCAAGGTGGCGATGGGGAAGATACCATCCAAGGAAAAAGCGGTAACGATCGCATCCAAGGTAACCTGGGGAACGATCGCATCCAAGGTGATCGAGGAGATGACACCATTTCTGCTCGGATTGGTCGAGATATTGTAAATGGTGGACTTAGAAACGACATCATAAATGGTGATGCAGGGCGCGATCGCCTCCGAGGCGAAAACGGGGACGATCGCATCAGCGGTGGTGCAGGGCGCGATCGCCTCTGTGGCAATGCAGGCAATGATCGTCTGCGCGGCAATCAAGGTAATGATATCGCCAGCGGCGGCAGAGATAACGACTTCCTCAGTGGTCGAAACGGTGACGATCGCCTCCGAGGTGCATCCGGAAATGACGTTGCCCGTGGCAATGGCGGTGACGATACCCTCATTGGCAACCGAGGCCAAGACCGCCTTAATGGTCGCCAAGACAACGACACCATTATTGGCGGTAAAGCCGAAGATGTACTCACAGGCGGCAGAGGCAGCGATACCTTCGTCTATCGCACCATTCGTGATGGTGGCGAAACCGGAGATGCTATCCGCAGATTCTCGACCCGTGAAGACTTCATCGATCTCAGTGAACTGTTTAGCAAAAAGCAGTTCGCCAACCAGCGGAAGTTTAGCCGCTACGTCAGCCTCACCCAAGTCGGTAACGGTACCCAGCTCGACATCGATATCGCTGGGGAAGACGGTGATAAGTTCCGCCCCTTTGCCTTACTTCGTGGTGTAAATGTAGACACCATCGATCGCACTAACTTCATCCTCTAAGGAAAGCCTAGAGCAGACTAGGGTTCCTGCATATCAAGCAGAATCCTAAACCATGCGAGGGTTATTTTGTGGAAATCCGCAAAGTAACCCTCAATCCGTTGTAGCCTCCTGCGTCCACTGCCATAGTGCCTGCTGATGTACCTGGCGGAGGGGAACCTTTGCCGCACGAGCATGCTGCGCACAGTCCTCATATTCCGGCTGCACATTCAACACAGCCCCATGATCCGGTTGTCGAGCCACCTTAACCCGTACCGTTCCATAGGGGGTATCTACGGCCTGAATTTCCCGGTCTAAAATCGTGCGATCGCACACTTGGCGACGAATCCCCAACGTCGTCGTTTCCTGAAACAGAACCGCCTCGCAATCCACCACCGCATCCCCAGGACAAATCACCGTAATCAACAATCCCGGTCGTGACTTCTTCATGGCGATCGCCGTCGTAAACACATCCAATGCCCCGACTGCAAACAGCTCATCGTACAGATAGCCAATCACCTGCGGACTTAGATCATCTACCTGGGTTTCCAGGATAGTGACAGAGTCTTGGCCTTGGGGTGGAGAGGGGGAGGGGTGAACGGGGGAAGAATGGGGGTGGGTGTGATCGTGAGGGTGGGTGTGATCGTGGGGATGCGGATGGGCGTGATCGTGAGGATAGGGATGGGAATGGGAAACCTGCGTCTGAGATTGGAACCAGGACGAGGGGCGATCGCCAATCCATAGCCGCAGCACATTCGCAATTGGAAGCTGCCGACTGCCTGCCCCCAGTCCCACCTTCCGCACCATCATCTCAGGCACACCGCCAAACGATTTTGCCAGAGTAGTGGCGATCGCTGCTCCCGTCGGCGTTACCAATTCCCGCTCAATGCCATTGCTATATACCGGAACCTGGCGCATCTCCCACAGCTTCAGCACCGCAGGCGTCGGAACAGGCAACCGCCCATGCGCCGCCCAAATCGTCCCTCCTCCTACAGGTAACGCCGAACAATAAAGCTCATCCACCCCTAGCCAGTCCAGCCCCAAACACGTCCCCACAATATCCACGATCGCATCCGTTGCCCCCACCTCATGAAAATGCACCTCCTCCGGCGCAATCCCATGGGCCAGTGCCTCTGCCTTCGCCAAATTCCGAAAAATTGCCAAGCTCCACCGTTCCACCCGCTCCGGAAGCTTAGCCGCCCGAATCAACGCTTCAATTTCCGGTAAATGCCGAGTCCCCTCACCATGATTGTGGGGATGCGCCATAGTCGGGGCATAATCGACCCCCACCTCCTGATGCTCCCTTGGCGGCATCGCCACCGATTGCTGCAATTCCACATGCACCTTCATAGCCCGTAATCCATTGGGATATCGTGGCTCCGACCACAGGCGATACTCATCGGCCAGCCCTAGTTGTGCCAGTTGGTTAGCAATATACTCCAGCGGCACCCCCGCATCCACCAATGCCCCTAAACACATATCTCCGGCAAGTCCGGTGGGGCAGTCGAAATACGCTAACGTGGTCATAGATTTAAAACTGGCAATAACGTATGGCGATAATATACGAACTTCATCCTGACACGCCGCAAACGTACCGGATAGAAAAAATTAGAGACGCACTCCGATCCGGGGCAGTCATGCTATACCCCACCGATACGGTCTACGCCATTGGCTGCGATCTTAATGTTAAATCAGCCGTAGAACGGGTGCGGCGCATCAAGCAACTCTCCAGCGAAAAACCACTCACATTCCTGTGTTCATCCCTATCCAACATTTCCCATTATGCCTTCGTCACCAACGAAGCCTATCGCGTCCTCAAACGCCTGATTCCAGGACCCTATACCTTTCTCCTGCCTGCCACCAAGCTCGTCCCAAAATTGGTAATGAACCCCAAGCGCAAAACCACCGGAATTCGCGTTCCCGACTCGGCCATTTGTCAGGCGTTGCTGAAATCCCTAGATAATCCCATTATTTCAACCTCTGCCCTCACCATTTTTGACGATCAGCCCCACTACACCTCCAAGGCTGAGCTATTTGATCGCTTTGACCCCGTTGTCGATGTCATGATCGACGATGGTCTGGAGTTAAAGTACCAAGTTTCGACCATGCTAGACCTGACCACCGATGAACCCACCATCCTTCGTAAAGGGCTAGGCTGGCAAGAGGCATCCGCTTGGGCGACTGAAGCAAGCGTCTAGTCCGCTCTCCGTAGTTTTGAGCAGTATCCAGTTGAAATAGACACTTGTATAAGTGTCCCATTAGGGAACGTTGGTATCGGTTTTAGAGTCGATCAAACCTGAACACTGTGAAACACGTCCATACTGAGAGTTTGGTGGAAGTTAAGCGATCGCTCAACTTGAGGCTCACCCAATCAGGCTAAACCAATAGAGGATGAGGTTACCTCCAAGAGTGACACACCTTGCCCCCTATCAGGTGATAGAACTGCGTAGAGTTTGGATGTGTTGAATCAGTCAGGGTGCACCTGCCGCAATTAAGGTCAATCCTTGCTCGACCATGTCGCGCCGGATGATTCATCTCAACCCCTGGATCCACTCCGGATTCCACAGTGGGATCTCCCAATTCTTTGCCCACGTGCATCACCGCAAGGTTTATCTACCCATGAACGCAAAATCCACTCAGCCTCCCTCATCTCCTAATTCTCAGGACATCCAAACCGCTCCGGATACTTTTACCAACTCGACGTGCACCGCTAGCGCAGAGTCAAGCGTTACCGCCCTATCCCAAGGCACCACGGGTTACACCGAGCCAAACCGCACCATTGAATCCCTCGATATCCATCGCCTTGCCCACACCATCCAAGCCGAGTTCCAAACCGAACTGGGAGCATCTGTTGCCGGGGCCAATGCCGTCGCTCACCGCATTGCCATCGAAGTCAGTCGCATCTGCGCCAAGAGCGATCGCATTCAAGACTCCGGCCAGATTGAAAGCTGGCAGATGACCCTAGCGCGTCATCGCATTCAAAAATGTCTCACCTACTATCGCCTCGGATCGCGGCGCGGACGGGTCGAACTCCACAGCCAGCTCAGTGCCATGGTCTATCGTCACATCACCCACACCCGCACCTACCTTGGCTTTCAAGGACGCTATAACCTGATTGAAGACTTCCTCCAAGGATTCTATATCGAAGTCCTCAAGGCCTTTCGCCGCGAGAACAATCTCCCCGCTCACTACAGCCCCCGTACCCGGATCGAACTCGCCGAGTACATGGCCTTTAGCGAACAGTACGCCAAGCGACGCATTAACCTGCCAGCTCGGCGGAATCAGCAGCTCATTGTCCTCCGTGCTCAAGGGTTTGCCAGTCGCCAACCGCCAGAAGCCGCTGTCGATATGGAAGCTGCTGTTGAAACTGGACGCACCGAAGAAGCCGAAGCCTACGGGCGATCGCCCTTGGTGCAGCAAGTCCGCGAACAAATGGTGGCCGAGGTGGCCGACCCCACCGATTCCGTCCTGCGCGATCGCATCATCCGCGAACTCATCGACTATCTCGAAGAGCAGGGGCAGTCCGAATGTATTGACTACCTCATTCTCAAACTACAAGATCTGTCCGCCTCCGAAATTGACGACATCCTGGAAATGTCCCCACGTCAGCGCGACTATCTTCAGCAACGGTTCAAATATCACGTCGAAAAATTTGCCCGATCCCACCGTTGGCAACTGGTTCACCAATGGCTAGGAGCTGATCTGGATCAAAACCTGGGCATGTCTACCCAGCAATGGGATACCTTCTTAGCACAGCTCACCCCCGAACAGCAGCAATTAGTGCAACTCAAAAAAGAGTACGCCACCGATCAGGCGATCGCCAAAGCCCTCCAATGTACCCTTAAACAGGTGCATAAACGCTGGGTCAAAGTACTAGACTTAGCATGGCAAGCGCGGAATGATACCGCTCTCAGCCGCCTCTAGTTCCGTCGAGATTTGCGATCGCCCCCATGGGATATCTTCTCCAAAATCCAACCATCGTTGGCTCCCTTCTGGTGCAGCATCTCACCATGACCGTGATCGCCTTGGCGATCGCCATCAGTGTTGCCATTCCACTCACCCTGCTCATCCACAGCCTACAATGGCTAAAGCTCGGGGTCATGGGCATCCTCAGCGTGCTGTATACGATTCCCAGCCTCGCCCTCATGATTTTGCTAATTCCCATCTTCGGTTTGAGCGCCAAATCCGTTATCGCCGCCATGGTCATCTACGCCCAAGTCATTTTGGTTCGAAATTTACTCACAGGTCTTCAAAGCTTAGACCCAGCCGTTTTAGAAGCGGCTACGGGCATGGGCATGAACCCCTGGCAACGCTGGTGGCACGTCCAGGTTCCCCTCATTCTCCCCATCTTCTTGGGCGGTTTACGCATTGCCTCCATCGTGGCGATCGCCATGGCCAGCATCGGTGCAAAATTCGGTGCAGGCGGTTTAGGAACCCTCCTCTTTGACGGCATTGCCCAGGTTGGACGCTACGACAAAATCTGGGCCGGGGCGATCGCCCTAGCAGGGCTGGCTCTGACCGTCAACGCCCTCCTCATCCTCCTGGAACAATGGGTCACGCCCCATCGCCGCCTTACTCAGCCCATCCAAGTCAGATCAACCCCGTATTCAAGCTGAGGAGAACACAGACCCCCCTGGAGGTTGAACCCATCAGAACGAGCCAGAAGGTTCTTTACGGTATCTTTACAAAAAGAGCTGTTATACTAGACGAAACGACGCAAAAATTGGTGCAAGTATCGGTAGATAAACCTATGTAAGCGGGTGCAACGCTTGCCGAGAATAAGTCAATTTCAGCCAAAGGTACGTTCATGTAACCCTAGATTTCAATCCCTGCGGGTCGATTCCCCGCCGCTCTGCGGCGTAAAATGCCAGGATG
>JACYMB010000349.1 GCA_015272205.1 Synechococcales cyanobacterium T60_A2020_003
GTCCGTTCTGAAAGCACACCTGGCAGTACAACCCCCATAGTTTCACCTGCACCTGGCGATCGCTCCCATCCTTTCCAACTCAAAGCGCGTTGACGAAGTCTCTGCGCGCGTTGACGAAGTCTCTGCGGAGCAGAATCGCCCGTTGAGAGGAGAGTGCGATCGCACTTTGAGCAATCACTGCTCTTGTGCCTGGTCAGGCCGCATCAGGTAGTCCAGCAAACGATCCATGCGTTCAATCGCACCCTGATTACTCCGAATAATGTCGCCTAGTTCGGCAATCGATTCACTACTGCGACGGCTGACTTCCAAGGCATTGCGGCCAGTCTCCAATGCGCTACGGCTCATTTCTAAGCCATTACGGCTGACTTCAATCAGTTGGGCAATGTTAGCGGAGTTCTTATCGATCGCCTGCAACGTAGCACTGACCGCTAATTTCAGGTCAATAATGTTGTCTTCTGCGCGATCCATCCGATTGGGTAAATCATTGGATTGAGTCATAGTTAAGCACCTGCCCCTGAGTCAATTCTAGGCGCTCGCCCCTATCCACCAACAGCAGGCGCGATAGCTTTATGGTGTTTCTAGCAGAATGTTTTGGAGTGCCTTTGGGCGATCGCCTACTCGAAATGATAGAAAAATTACTAAAGGAAAGCCAAGAACAAGTGCTGAGTTTTGTCCGCGCGCTCTACAAAACGCCCGCCTAGGTAGCCTCCTTATACGCAGGCAACGAAGCAGATATACCCGGTTCCAAACTCTTCGCATCTCCCCCCGCATTGCGAATTTCCCGCATCAGGCTCGCCATCTCGATCGCACTCATGCCGTATTCCCAGCCCTTGTTGCTCTTGATTCCGGCGCGTTCCAGGGCTTGCTGCATCGTGTCCGTTGTAACGATGCCAAAAATAATCGGAACTCCGGTTTGAAACGCTGAGGCTGCGATACCCTTGGAAACTTCGGCAGCAACGTAATCAAAATGAGGGGTTTGCCCCCGAATCACCGCACCAATGCAAATTACCGCATCGTAGCGACGACTTTGGGCAAGCTGGTGGGCGACCATCGGAATTTCAAAACAGCCCGGAACCCAGGCATAGTCTACTTGCGTACCGTAGGGATCGGGATCAATGCCGTGGCGTTTGAGGCAGTCCTGGCACCCTTCCAACAATTTGCCCGTGACCAGGTCGTTAAATCGCCCCACCACGACCGCAAAACGAAACGAGCTAGCCTGTGTGAAGGAACCTTCCAAAATTGCCATACGTTACCCGTGTCCTCATTACGCTACAAAGTATAGATTCAAAAAGGTGCCTTCTGCACGTTTACATCCTGCGATCTATGCGGCGACGGATCGTTCTTCGCCAGCAAACCAGCGCTGAATGCGCTCTAGTTCCAACTCATTGAGGTAATCAACGGCCCAATTAGCTCGACGCTGCATCATGTGAAAGGGGTACGTGTTTGCAACACCAACCACAGAAATTCCAGCTTTTTTAGCCGCTTGGATGCCTGCAAAGGTATCTTCAAGGGCTAAGCACTCTGACGGTTTTAGCTTTAGGGTCGGGTTGAGCTGATTTAGGCGCTCTACGGCTAGCAAATATCCGTCTGGGTCAGGCTTGCTGGATGAAATTTCATCTCCGGCTACAATCACGGAAAAATAATCAGCAAGTTTAGCGCGTTGAAGCACGAGTTCGATTTCGGCGCGAACCGCTCCACTGACAATGGCCAGGGAAATGTGGGCAACGCGCAGTTGATAAATAAAATCCGTTAACCCTGGAAACGTAGGCAATACGTCCAGTTGCGCGAGTTGCGCCTGATATGCCTGCGTTTTTTTCAAAACGAGCTGGGATAAATAATCATCACTGACGACCCGTCCCTGGCGCATGAGGAGATCTTTCAGACAGGCGCGATCGCTCCGCCCCAGGCAAACTTGCTGGTATTCACCTGGGCGAAGTCGGAGGTTTTCACCTAGCAAAATATCGTTTAAAAGCTGCTCATGAATCCGCTCATCGTTGATGATGACGCCATTAAAGTCAAACAAAACCGCTTTCAAAGTCATAATTAGCGTCGATTACTTCCCCGCACGTCAACCGTTTCCATTATCTCTTAAACGTCTAGATGCGTAGTAATCCAAACGTTACGACTAAAACCGATCTCGAAAACACCAGGCAGCCCGCGAATCGACAAAAAAGAGGCGAGCGGTTAACTCACCTCCTTACAAAATCATCGGCTAAAGCCTTATCGGATATATTCCTTCAGAACGCTGTTGCGGTTGGGATGGCGCAGCTTACGCAGAGCCTTTGCCTCAATTTGACGAATCCGCTCACGGGTAACATTGAAGATTTGCCCAATTTCTTCAAGGGTCTTCATGCGCCCGTCATCTAAGCCATAGCGTAGACGCAGAACATCCCGTTCACGGGGGCTGAGCGTTCCAAGAACCCCTTCCAAATCTTCACGCAGGAGATTCTTAGAGACCTGATCCTCTGGCGTTTCGCCATCAGACTCAATAAAGTCACCAAGGCGCGAATCCTCTTCCTTCCCGATGGGAGTCTCCAGCGAGATGGGAAGCTGAGCCGATTTAGCAATAAACCGTAGTTTCTCGATGGTCATCTCCATCCGAGTGGCAATTTCTTCCTCAGTAGGCTTACGCCCCATTTCCTGGGAAAGAAGCTTCGTGGTTTTCTTAATCCGCGAAATAGTTTCGTACAGGTGAACCGGAAGGCGGATCGTCCGTGACTGATCAGCGATCGCCCGTGTAATCGCCTGACGAATCCACCACGTTGCGTAGGTTGAGAACTTATATCCTTTCTCGTGGTCGAATTTCTCAGCGGCACGGATTAGACCAAGGCTACCTTCCTGGATTAAATCCTGGAACGACAGACCACGGTTCATGTACTTCTTCGCAATGGAAACCACCAGACGTAGGTTTGACTGAACCATCTTGTCCTTCGCGCGACGCCCAATATGGAGCCGACGACGGAATGGAAACAGTTCCATGCCAACAGCCTCAGCCCACTCGGCATCCGTTGGCTCCCGATCCAGCTTTTCAACAAGCTGCTCGTGAACCTGCTCCAGCTCCAGCAAATCCGCAATTTTCCGTGCTAGCTCAATTTCTTCATCGGCTCTCAGCAACCGAATCCGCCCAATTTCTTGCAGGTATAGGCGAATTGAGTCCTCAGTGTAGTGCTTCTTTTTCGTTTGAGCACGGCGACGGGTTGCTTTTCCCTTAGTCGCAGAGCCATCACCGTCTTCGTCTGCCTCTGCCTGCATATCGAAGAGATCGTCTTGCTCCTCATCAACGTCCTCGCCTTCAATGGTGTCTACACCATCAACATCCCCTAGAAGTGCTACGCCCATATCAGATTGCTCTATGGTTCCGAGTGCGTTGTTAGCTTGGGTCATGCCGCGCTCCTCATGCTCCTTTGAATCAAAGTTAAAAAGAAATATTGGACAGTCGTTTAGTCATTTCGACAACTACAATCGCGCTAGCCTGAACAGACATTTAGAGCGTCACCCCTGACCGAGTTTACGAAACATGGGTGAAACGCTGAACTGCCTTCGGGCATCGACCCAATAAACGTTATGGCCGTGCTGGCGCTATTGGACATCACCGATACCTGATGTTCACTACTTGACTCTGTTATAACCCGCTATCCGGGAATTCATCCTTTTTAGCACAGTCATAGGACATCAAATAACGGAAAATGCTTGGGAAATAAATAATTTACTGGTACTGATGTGGGCTAACTGCATTTGGGCAGACTGTCCACTCTGCTTTGAAGTGTTGCCCTACTCTAAAGTAGCAAAAGTTTATCCATCGGCAAGGATTAATCCAAAGATATATGTCTATCAATAATTAAAACTACATAGCAAACAGTTGATACAGCCTCTCCATTTTAGATGCATCCGTCACCTACCGAATCACTCTCGGTGATTAAACATACAGTAGCTACTGAGGGTTTACAGAGTGAATCTCAGGGTTGAAAATGGCGGGAATCTGAGCTTAGCGCATACATCCTAGGGTTGCGATCCAGGGGTAGGCCATGGGGAATATCCCATCCAAAGGGTAGTCAAAGGAATAGGTATTAACTATGAATACCTGATTTGGATTAAAAAAAATTAATCGGTTCTATTTTTAGAGAATTCAACACAAATTATTCTGAATCTACTGCTTTGGACAAAGTTTGCGAAACGTTCAGAATATTTTGAATATGCTGGAATAAAAATAGACTAAGCCTCTACGTAAGAGTGGGAGAAATATAGCGCTAGCCATATCGGTTAGGACATTTTGGTGGGGAGGCTTCGCCTCCC
>JACYMB010000350.1 GCA_015272205.1 Synechococcales cyanobacterium T60_A2020_003
TTGCTGAAACTACCATGTTCCGCTTTAAGACTATTTTTGGGGGCAATCTCAGTGCACGTCAATTTGACAATCAAGCCGTGGAATTGTTCATCAAATGTGTTGCGCTCAACCGCATGATTCAGATCGCTAAACCCGATAGCTACAAGGTTGAAGGTTAATACCAGGACACTCTCAAGGCGAACCTGACCGTTTTTCTAATCATGCAACAAAGCCGGGTGTTACTATCAGCCATCTACTCGCAGAAATAAAGCTTTGTATTTTCGTGAACATCTGGATCTTGCAAGATTTGGCGTTCAGATAACCAACGGTACTCCGTATGCTGCTCCGTGGGTGGAGAAAGTTGACTTGCAGGGAGCATGACCTCATGCCCTAGGACAACATAATGGGTTCCAAAACCGGGGATGCCAGCAACATTGTCGTCGTACAAATGCTCGTATACACCTAGAAATCGGGTATCATCTGCGCTAACGTGAACACCCAGTTCTTTCTGGGAGATTCGGGAACACGCATTTGCAATCGATTCGTCTTTCCGAATCCGACCACCAGGCACAAACCATTTCCCTTGGGCTGGTCTATTTTTGCGGCATCCTAGCAAAATGTTTTGATTCTCATCTCGGACGATCAAATCTATCGACACAAGCGGCGTTTTTTTGATAATGTCCAGGAACTCGTCCTCATCTAGGTACATAGATTTTCAAGGCGTAGACAGTATTTGGAGTATCATAGCAACTCATCGTCATCCCATAGCGTGACACGCTCGCCAAACCCCTACAGCGTTACTCCCTCCAATTCTTCATCCGTAATCTCATACAGATCCCGCAGTTTATCCAACGTGGTGTCGTTCGGATGCCAGAATCCTCGTCCGTGCGCCTCCAGCATTCGGCTGACAATGTTTCGGAATGCTTCAGGATTTGCTCGACGCAGCTTCTCCGCCATCTCCGTATCCAACGCATAGGTCTGTGCGGCCTGATCGTAGACCCAGTTATCTTTGAAATCTGCGGTTCCTGCCCATCCCATCAGCGCCGTCATCCGTTGCGAGATTTCGTAGGCTCCCCCTGAACCCTGATTCGCCATCGCCTCTGCCCATTTGGGATTGAGTAACTTGGTGCGATACTCCATTCGCAGCAGATCGTCCAACTTGCGGGGAGTGATATCTTTGGAAAAACTCTCCACAAAGCTAGCCGTCACCTTAGAGCCTTTTTGCATCTCTGCGGCTTTCTTGAGTCCCCCCGTATTGGCGTAGTATTCCTGAATGTCGGTGAGGCCATACTCCACCGAATCGATTTGCTGAACAATGCGATCCGTCGTTTTCAGAAGGGTATTCAAAACCTCTGGTCGTGCCTGTCCCTTATCCCCTCGACCGTAGCTAAAGGTGTTGCGTCCCTGCCAGGTATCGCCCAAATCGTTCCCCGATTCCCAGTTGGAGTCGGTGACGCGATCGTTGACAAGCGAGCCAAAGTCGCCGGACGGATTGGAAAAGAGACGGGCGGAAGGATTCTCAACGCCTTGGGCTTGAAGGGCGATCGCATGTTTGCGAATAAAGTTCTGCTCCTCTGGCTCATCGGCGTTAGCGGCGCGTTGAAAGAGATCGTCCAGTAGCTCAATAATGTTCACAAAACTATCGCGGAAGATGCCGGAAAGGTTGCCAAGTACATCGATACGGGGATGACCTAGGGTTTCCAGGGGTCGCAGTTCGTAGCGCACAATCCGCCCCGTCCCTTCTTTCACAGGTTCAGCGCCCACCAGTTCTAACAGGATACCGATCGACTCTCCCTTGGTCTTAATCGCATCCAGTCCCCACAGCATCACCGCAATCGTTTCGGGATAGGTTTGGTGTTCCTGGAGGTGCTGGTCAATCAGCTTAAGGGCGATCGCCCGTCCCCGTTCGTAGGCGGCAGGTGAAGGCATCCGGTAGGGATCGAGGGCATGGATATTCCGACCCGTGGGTAAGACACCAACACCATCTCGCAATAGGTCGCCGCCGGGAGCGGGAGGGATATATTCTCCATTAAGTCCCCGTAGCAGGTTGGTTAATTCATCCTGATTTTGCTGGAGCAGATGACGAATGGCGATCGCCTCATCTAGCCTAGTTTCTAGATCTGGCTCTACGGATTTTGTGCCATTCATGGAACTGAGGAGAGAGGCTTTGTCTTGCCCTTGGGCGATCGCCCGCACCCAATCCAGTGGCAAGGTTTCACCAAAGTAGGCACTGAGGTAAGATTCCAATTCTTCAACGGAAGGAGCCGCACCGAGGACATGAAGTCCAGAGGAAAAGAGACGATTTTCGAGAACTTGCAAATATTCGTAGAGTTTGATCAGGTAGCGGTCAAATGCTGCTGCACTGAAGAGTTTAACGTTCTCTAACGTGAACTCGATGCCGAGCTTTCGGGCCTCCTCAAGGGGACAGTCGGCATAGAGACCGGAATCGATAATCGTCTTGCAAATGGCATCTTTGAGAACGTAATTCTTTTCTGGATCTTCCCGGTACTCCGCAATCAAATCCCGCAGCGTTACCAACTCTTTATACAGACCAGCACGACCATAGGGAGGTACATTATGAGAAATCAAAACCCCGTAGCCGCGACGCTTTGCCAGAATGGACTCCGAGGGATTATTAGCTGCATAGATGTACAGATTCGGCAGATTTCCCAACAGCACATCCGACCAGGAATAGCCCGTATTGCCCAAGGGGGAACCCGGCAACCACTCCACCGTACCATGCATCCCAAAGTGGACAACCGCATTTGCGCCAAAGTCTTTCTGGAGCCACTGATAAAACGCCGCGTACTGGGGATGGGGGGTCAGATCCCGTTCAAACATCAGCCGCATGGGATCGCCTTGGAGTCCCAGCGGAGGCTGAACGCCAATCCACACATTCCCCAACTGCACCCCACCCAACAGATAGCGCGACTCCTCTGGACGTTCGGCGATCGCCACCGTGCGAATACCACTATCCGATAGACTTTTCCACTGCCGCTCAATTCGACGAGTCAACACATATCCTAGCCAGTGTTCCAATTGCCGTGTTGTAACCGTTGTGGTCGGTGTTTCGTCAAAAGAGATAGACTCTGGAATCCGACTCACGTAAAGGTCATCGGCCTCCTTCACTTGGCGAATCAAAGTCTCTCCATCCTCTGGCAAATCACCCACATCGTATCCCTGATCTTTCAAGGCTCGAAGGAAGACCATCAACGACTCTGGCACATTAAGCAATGCTGCGGTTCCGGTTGCACCATAGCCCGGAGGAAAACCGTAGAGAATAATGGCAAGTTTGCGATCGCCCACGGGAGTCCGCCGCAGATCGATCCAGTGCTTCACCCGACCCATCAACCGCTGCACCCGTTCGGGAACCAGATAGATATCATCGCCGACCAGCCCCCCCAGGGGAACCGGATCGATCGCGCCATCCAGTTCTGGTAACGCATAGAGAACCACACTTTGCAGCCCTCCTACGCCTTGGCGCGTCCAGGAATAGATATCTTGAATCAGGAGTGGAGCAGCGACTATATAGGGGACATTCTTAGCCATCAGAATGCGTTTCGCTACGTCCACCTGCCGTCCCGCCTCCATCGATCCTGCAGGGCCACCCACCAGCGGAAAACCAATCGTAGACACGATCGCATCCACACAAACCGCTTGATCCGACAGGGAAGGCGTATCATTTTGCCCGATCGCCCGTCGTGCCTGTTCGTAGGCTGTAGTCATCAGATCCCGCACTGCTACATGTCCCTCTACCCCGTTGATGAAAATCGGTACCGGAATCAGTCCCGCGTTCTCAAAGGCGCGAATCAGTTGGGGAATATAGGGTTGTTTGGTAATGACGTGCTTGCGATAGAGCAACATCCCCACCACGGGTGCATCCACTGGCGGAGAGAACTGGGAACGATACCAGGACAAATAGGCCGCTGGTGACTCAAAATAGCCCGTGTAGCCGGGATGGAGCAAACCCAGATTTGGAGTTTCAACGGGAGGGGCGATCGCCCCCACCGTCAGATCCAAATAGGTTTGTCCCAAATACCACAGCATGGACGCGACATTCTCCGCCCCCCCCGCATTCCAGTAGCCGTAGATAATCAGCCAGTTCCGCAGATCCTGCACCTTGCCCACGGGGATATATTTCAGCAGCTTTGGCCCCACTTTAAGAAAGCTCAAATACCCAGCCAGCTTGTCTTCCTCCCGCGAGTTGCCAAACTTGCTGAGAATGAACTGCAGAGGTTTGGGCATTCCTTTGGGCTTATCCCCAATCACAAACTTCCCTAATCGCGTCAGGCTCATCAGTTCCAGAGCCGACTCAAATACCAAGCGAATGGGAATATCCTGAACGCGATCGCGCAACCACAGCACCTGGTCATAGTCAAAGATCAGGCTGGCAAAGAATACATCTGCCCCGTCCAGTGCCGCTGCAATGACATCGGGCTGGCTGGTAATGTCGCGATCGCTAAACACCTGGACATCCAGATCCGGGGTGCGATCGCCCACCTGCTGCGCTGCCTGCCGATACAAATCAGCATTAAAAGACTCGAAGCCAGCAATGAGAACAACTCGTTTCATACCGTGACCGCCACCATTCCTGCGCTTACATTCAATTCGATGATTGTTCAAACGGCACAATGCCTACTTTCATCCTAAAGGTAGAACTCGAATAAGAACCGTGCGCCCATCCGTCGATTGAGAGATTTACGTTCTAATATCGTAACGTTTTGCAACGAAAGTCAGCTCTTGGATTGACTGAAAGTACACCCCACGGTACTGAATGAAGCTCTAACGACCATGTCAAACTGAATTCATCAATCCCATTCACCGATTTCAAGGGGACATCAGCCCAACGGCTCCCACTTACCCATCTCTCCACTCACCCATCTACACCCTAGGAGGCCACCATGGATCAATCGGCAAAACTCTCCCTAGAGCAGCGATTTAGCCTACGGTCATTTGAGACTCAGGTTTCCCGTATGACTCTGGAACAGGCTCAAGACTTTTTAATTCGGCTCGGCGTTGTTGCATGAAAGAGGGGTTGCGGGCGGGAGAGGCATGGTAAATT
>JACYMB010000351.1 GCA_015272205.1 Synechococcales cyanobacterium T60_A2020_003
GATGATCAAGCTCAATATTGGTGATGACGCCGATATGGGGCTCAAATTTCACCAGAGAGCCGTCCGATTCATCGGCCTCAGCCACCAAGTAGTCGCCGACCCCAAAACGGGCATTGCCTTCCCATGCTTTAACTTCACCGCCAATGATGATCGTGGGGTCAAGTCCGGCTTTGTATAGGAGATAGCCCACCATGCTACTCGTTGTGGTTTTGCCGTGGGTGCCTGCGATCGCAATGCTTTTATATTCTTGAATTAAGGCCGCCAAGATGTCAGAACGGTGAAAAATCGGGCATCCTAGCTCCAACGCTGCGCGATACTCCGCATTTACCGTACTAATGGCCGTTGAGCAAACCACTTGGGGCAGTGTCGCGGTCGAGTTTTGATGCTCCGCCCCCGATTCGCTGTTAGGCATGGTGGTGCCATTGGAGTTCGCTTTGCGTGCCGAGGCTAATGGGCGATCGCCCTCTAGAAACCCGTCAAAATTGGATGCTTCTTGGCTCCAAAAAATGTGGGCTCCCTGGTTTTGCAGCCGCTCTGTGATGTGGTTCAGACGGATATCTGAGCCAGATACAGGCAATTGCCGCTTGGCGAGTATATAGGCGAGAGCTGACATTCCGATCCCACCAATGCCGATGAAATGGAACGGCCTCCCGCTGAAATCAACGGAATTCAGCATTCTAGCTCCTTGACACACCACACCACACCGATAACACGCGATATCATAGCAAGATTTGCTTTTCTACGGAATTCTAGCTGGAACGTTTTGAACTAATGCAACCCAGATCTCAAGGCGTGCCCATAGGGGACAGGGAAATCCGTACAGGCAGGCAGAATGTTTGGAATAAAGTGTAGCTATAAATTTAGGCGATCGCGCTATAAATAGACAGCCAAGCCTAATTTTTTAACAACCCTACACTATCTGTGACTAGAATTCTTGCAAAATACGCACCCAATATAAACGCTTAATGACACTCAGCAATCTGGATGCATCCTACCAGGGCTTTGCGCTAAAAAGTATCTCAAGTATAAGTTGATGTTTGCAAGTGAGTGCCCATCAGGACGTAAGTATAAGTAGGAATAATATATAAGGCGTAAGAGTTTAGGATCTGGTTGTGAATGGGGATTGAAGTGGATCTAGGACGTTTGCAACCTCTGCTCAAGGAATAGACAGTAGAGGTAACTCAAAAGTCGCAAATGTAAGGTTTTTTAGTTCCGTAGACTCAAGTTCGATGCAATCGAGGGGCTGAACTGTTATTGGTCTGATCCTTGGGTCTCAAAAGTCTGCAAACTGAAAAACGTGAACTGAACCGGAAGGCTAAAAAACTGAAAAGCCCCGCAGCGCGAGGCTTTAGGTATGACTGTAGGTGGCGTTACGGCAGATAGCAGTTAGAACAGTGTCCCTCATGCTGACGAAATTAAGAGCAGCGACTATCCTACTGATGAATTAGCCCATTGTCGTGCTGCATGGGATTGCCGACGATTGGGGACATTCTCCAGCGGAATTGGCGATGGATCGCCATCAAAGCTGATTAAGGATAGGTATTCTGGATTCCGCATCAAATCCAGAGCAAAGAGGAACCCGGCAATGGTCCAGGTTTGAAAGCGGCGTGCTTCTTTGCCCATTAGCCGTCCACTCCGACCATCATAGTACTCAGGCCAGCCGTCCTGGGAAATATTGCGAGACGCGATCGCCAAGGCTTCAAAGGCGATTTCTTTGCGTCCGGTTTTAATGGCAGCACTCGCCAGCACCCACAGCAGCACAGGCCAATTCCCCCCGTTGTGGTAAGACCAGGGACGATTCTTCGGATCGCAGCCCGTCAACAGCTTCCACTCCATATCTTCCATAGCGGGATAGCAGATTTTCATGGGCATATGGCCGATGAGATCTTTTTGCCGCTGCTCGATTAAGGTCATGATTGCATGGGATTGGCGATCGCTCGCGAGCGATGTCACCACAGACATCAAATTGCCAAGGGAGAAGAAGCGACAGTCGAGATGGGATGGCCCCAGATTGCCCGCAAAATAGCCCCCATTGGTGGGTAACCACTCAATCAGTTGATGATAGGGAATCGAGTCTGAATAGATATTGAACTTGTTCAAGCCATGCTCGCCGTACTCTTCGACTCGATAGCGATAGATCTCGTTGAGCCGATCTAAATCCAGCCAATACTCATCCCGAATATGGCGCATCAACGGGAAGAGACGATTACGTGCGGCTTGGATGAAGTAGTGGTTGTCAGAGTTGTCCAGGAGCAACTCTAGAGCGGCTTTCAGCGCACCGTAGAACAAGGATTGAATTTCCAGGGGATGGCCTGCAATGCCCATGCGACGGTCAATCATGCACGCGCCATCGGGAACCAGCAACGTCGGGAACATATCAAATCGGGATACGAGACAGAGATCGAGAATGAGGCGAATCCCGGTTTGAAAATCCTCCCGATGCGCCAATTCAACATCGCCCGTAGCACGGACGTAAGCCCGCAGGAGCAACAGCCACCATAAGCTGGAATCCACAGGCGTCACTCGTCCGATGGCATGTTCGCCAAAATCCGCTTTCAACCATTGATTATCCGCACCAAATTCGACCTTGAAGCTGGCGGGCATGAGTCCAAAGCCAGGTTTGAAGAAGTCCCATTGTGGGTCTTTCACCTGAAGCAGCAACGTTTTTTCAAGAAAATTTCGCGCGATTTCCGGATATCCCCGGACTAAAAAGACGAGGGCCGGGGCAACAGAGTCGCGGATAAAGCATTGGTCGTAATTCAGAGGAGAAGCATCTGGATCGCAGGCAGCCAGCGTGCCAATGGGCTGATCTTGGTAGTAGATGATGGAGTCTTTGAGTAATTGCCAAGCTTCGAGTTCAAGGGACTGTTCAATATCCATAGGGCAACCTAAGCGGACGTGGTGGTATAAAGGGCAGAAAAGCCTAAGGGTTTAGGCTGGGTAGGGAACAATGGAATGCGAATTCAGCCAATTGGCCTACTGCAAATTAGTATTCCCGCAGCAGAAAACATGCACCCTTGGATCGGCATTGAAGTTTCGCCTTCGTTACGGAATAGATGGCTCGTTCACAGTAACGTGCCCAACAAAGCGGCCGCACGAAATGGGGCAGCAGTGGTCAAGTGACCATTGCAGGATGTGCAGTTGCATTTGTAGATACTGACAAAATAGACTGTGCTCTTGCAGCTAAGGCGTCAGAGGCTGCCCTGATAACTCAGCGCATCAGGATAACTCTGCATGGGTAGCGTGTTTAGACATCTACCTATTGGCTCGGTGCTTTAGACCAAGACCAATGCCCCGCTTCAAGGGCTGGAGTTACCCGCTCCTAGTCTCCTGGAGTCTACAGCAGAGCTTGGGAGAGTCGGGTTTGAAAAAAATACCTTACTTTTATCGTACAAAACGATCGCGTAATTTTGCGGGCGATCGCCGATGTCTTCATCAAAACATCAAGGATTCCGAAGATTTCATCGGTATGTTTGACCTAGTGAATCGACGTTCGTTGCATGAATGCTGGGTTAAGGCGTGGAGGGGATTGTCGCCTGTTGATCGTGGGCGTTGGGCAGATGGCGGCCAGAGTCAACGTGTAGGGCGATCGCCCATCTCCGGCAACGTTAGGGAACGGCGTTGAATTTCATCGCTGAGTGGGCATCTTGATAATCATTGGGGAACGAGTAATTCCCAGAACATATCACATCACGGAGACCGTCAGCATGCTATCGCGAATTTGGAGTGCATCGTTACTGGGGATTGAAGCGGTTAAGGTGGGGGTCGAGGTAGACATCGCCGGAGGGTTACCGGGAATTGTGGTTGTGGGGCTACCCGATACGGCGGTGCAGGAGTCGCGCGAACGGGTGCGAGCCGCATTGAAGAATGCGGGGTATGCCTTCCCGATGCGCAAAATTGTGATTAACCTGACCCCTGCGGACTTGCGTAAGGAAGGCCCCAGTTTTGATTTGCCCATTAGCATCGGTATTTTGGCCGCATCGGAACAGGTGAGCTTAGAGCGCGTCGAGGATTACCTGTTTTTGGGGGAACTATCCCTAGATGGGGCACTGCGTCCGGTGGCTGGCGTCCTGGCGATCGCCGCTACGGCGAAACAAATTGGCATGAAAGGCATCGTTGTTCCTGCGGATAATGCCCTAGAAGCGGCGGTGGTCGATGGGCTAGAGGTGTACGGATTTCAAACGCTGATGGAGGTGGCCGATTTTCTCAACCATCCCCAGCACTATACGCCCGTTGATCTTGGGAAACTGCAAGATTGGAAGCGATCGCCCACCCTGCAACTGGATCTCACCGATGTGAAGGGACAGGTTCAAGCCCGACGTGCCCTAGAAATAGCGGCGGCGGGCGGCCATAACCTGATCTTTGTGGGGCCGCCTGGGAGTGGCAAAACGATGCTGGCGCGACGATTGCCTGGAATTTTGCCGCCGTTGGGATTTGAGGAAGCCCTGGAAGTCACTAAAATTCACTCGGTGGCTGGATTGCTAAAGCAGCGAGGGGCACTGGTGAGCGATCGCCCGTTTCGCAGTCCCCATCATTCGGCATCGGGGCCTTCATTGGTCGGTGGCGGCAGTTATCCCAAACCTGGAGAAATCTCCCTAGCCCACCGAGGCGTACTTTTTCTCGACGAACTCACGGAGTTCAAACGCGATGTGCTGGAATTTCTGCGGCAGCCCCTAGAGGATGGCTATGTGACCATTTCCCGCACGAAGCAAACGGTTGCGTTTCCAGCACAGTTTACCCTGGTTGCTAGCACAAACCCCTGTCCCTGCGGCTATTTTGGCGATACGGTGCAGCCCTGTACCTGTAGTCCTCGGCAGCGGGAAAATTATTGGGCAAAACTGTCCGGGCCGTTGATGGATCGCATTGACCTGCAGGTGGCGGTGAATCGTCTCAAGCCGGAGGAAATTACGCAGCAGACCAATGGTGAACCCTCCAAAACGGTACGGGAACGGGTACAGCAGGCCCGCGATCGCTCTCGCCATCGCTTCCAGAATGAACCCCTGCGCTGCAATGCAGAGATGCAAAGTCGGCATTTGCGCCAGTGGTGTGCGCTGGATGACAGCACTCGAAATCTGTTGGAAGGGGCGATTCGCAAACTGGGACTATCGGCACGGGCAACGGATCGGATTCTCAAGGTGGGACGTACGATCGCAGATTTGGCTGGTGAAGAGAAAGTGCGATCGCCCCACATTGCCGAAGCGATCCAATACCGCACCATCGACCGCATGCAGTAGTTCGACTCAATGAGAGAATAGACAACGCAGATCCGGAGAACCTATGCCCCCCAAATTTGCGACGGCCTTAGCCTGGGAACAGGCCAACCTGATGATGCAACCCGCCCTGATTCGTGTGATTGACAATATCCGCAAGCATCTCGACGAGTCGGAGTGGACGGGGGCCTATGAGAACGTACTGCGCTTTCCGCCCGGAACCTCATCGGAGGAGCAGGCGCGGGTACAGTCGCTCCAGATCAGGCTAGAAGCGGGAGAAGGCGATCGCGAGGACATTCAACAGCAGCTTGCCCAACTTCCCCAGCCATACCTGGGCTATGAACTGTGTTTGAGCCAGGGCGATCGCCAGGTGCGCATTGACCTATGGGAACTGTGCTATCAAGTTTGTTTCCGAGCCTACGAACCGTCTCCTGATCCGCAAGCGACGCAACCCGTTGAAATCGATGAAACCTTGGTAAACGACCAAAACGAGTTGGATTGGCAACGTTTGGAAGAAAAGGCACAGCAGGTCGTTGCGTTAGTGTTTGAAACCCTTGCCGTGGACTAGTCTCTAGGTCTTGCCTGGAGAGGAGCCATTCTCAGAATCAGTCGCCCGCTGGAATTTGGAGAACTTGCCATTGTCCGTTGACCTGTCCGAGCAATAGCCTCGGAGCCAGGGCTTGGTAGACGTAGCGGTTACTGACATAGCCTGACGTTTGATTGGGCAGTAGAACAGGCGTCCAACCGTTGAGGGGGTGGGTGCGCTCTGTCCAAACCTCATCGGGAAGCGATGCGGCGGTGCGTTCCCAGATTTGGCGATCGAGCCTCACGACTTCGTTGCTTAAGGTGCCGACGACCTCACTTTCGGTAGTGGGGAGCGATCGCACATGGACGCGATCGCCAACGACTGCTGCATAGCTGATTTCATACTCAATGCCGGGAGTCGGGTCAGGATTGGGATACTGCTCCAGGAAGGCATTTCCCACATTGGCACAGAGCCAGACGGACGTGCCTGGATCGGCGAGGGGATAATCCTCAGCACTCAATTCATCGCAGCCGACGGCCAGGGCTTTCTCAAAAATCGCCCAAATCTCGGCATCGGGATTCGTAAATTCTAGATCCGCAAACGAACTGGGTCTGCCATAGCCAATGCTGACACCCGTTTCGGGAATGAGCTTAGCAACAAAATCAACATCACGAGTTTTCACTGCTTGGCGCAACTGTTCGCGGAATCGATAAAAGTCTGTACCGGGTTGAGCGGCATCGGATAACACCAAAGGCTTGCGGGGAAAGGCATCCACCGGGGTGCGATCGGGAGTCGGCGTTACGGGAACGGAATGATCGACAACGGGGGTATTTGAAGGTGTTGGGGTAGACATTGGGGTGTTGAGTGCGATGGATAGAGGGGATTCATCGGTACGCGGACTGGGTAAGGATTGGGGGCTTGATGCTTGCGGTTGAGCATTGGACGAATTCAGCCTGGCTAGGGCAAGTCCTAACCCCGTAGTTGCTGACACAACGAGCGTGGAAACAATTAGGAGAATTGGGTAGGGTTTCATTGTTTGAACAGGGCTTCCATCGGCCAGGACATCATACTTCCAGCCTACAAAGGGAGTCCCGATGTATTTCGGATGGCCTAGACCAGTCTGTGCAGTTTCACACGATGGGGAACTCTGGATTCGTCGCAGAACTCGGTACAATCCAAAATAGCGATCGCCCCTGTGCAGCCAAACGGTGCGCCAATGGACCAGGTGGCATAGTCAGAGAAATGTAGGAAACTAGGAGGTCTTGGCATGGTGCAAGCGTTACGCAACGTCCAGGAAGCGGCTGGGGGGCAGGTAATTCCCTCGGCGACCCTGGATGCCGTACCCAGTTATGGCAATGACGCGATCGCCCTAGACGCTGCAAAAACCGGAGTAGCTCTCTACGATGCCTCCCATTGGGGGCGGATTCAGGTTGCCGGAGAGGATCGCCTCCGCTTCCTGCACAACCAGACCACCAACACTATTCAGATGCTCCAGCCAGGGCAGGGGTGTGAGACGGTATTCGTCACCTCCACAGCCCGCACCATTGACCTCGTTAGCCTCTACGTCCAGGCGGACGATATTGTGCTGTTGACCTCGCCTGCTACCTGCGATTCCCTGACGGCTTGGATGGATCGCTTCATCTTTCCATTTGATAAAGTCACGCTTAAAAACATCACAACGCAGACGGCCTGTTTTCGGTGTATTGGCCCCCAAAGTTTGGAATTGCTATCGAAATTGGGCGCAGATTCCTTGGCGGATTTGGTGTTGAATGCCCATACTGAGGTCAAACTTCACGACATTTCGGTACGCATTGCGGCGGGAACTGGCCTTTCCCTCCCTGGCTATACCCTCTGGTGTGACGTAGACGGTGCTGCCGAGGTGTGGACTCAGCTTTGCAACGGTGGCGCAGTACCCCTTGGTGAGACCGTGTGGGAACGCCTCCGGATTGAGCAAGGGCGTCCAGTTCCGGGGCAAGAGCTAACCGAGGAGGTGAACCCTCTGGAAGCAGGACTCTGGCACACGATTTCCTTTGAAAAAGGATGCTACATCGGTCAAGAAACGATCGCCCGCTTGAATACCTACAAAGGCGTAAAGCAGCAGCTTTGGGGGATTCACCTAGACGCGATCGCCCCTCTCGGCTCAAAAGTGTTGCTGGATGGTGAATCTGTGGGCTATCTGACCAGTGCCGTGGAAACGGAAACCGGAACGATCGGACTAGCCTATATTCGCACCAAGGCGGGGGGATCGGGCTTGGCGGTGACGGTGGACGGTGTGGCAGGCCGAATTGTGGATGTGCCCTATTTGCAGCATGATTATCCTGAACCTTCGCAGACAAGCTAGGCGATTCCATGACGGTCAAACAACGATGCTTCGTTCGCTCAGCGAGATGGATCAACGGGTTGAGTCTGTTCGTGCTGGGATTCGGAATTTTGGGACGCTCGGTGGCGATCGCCCAGACCACTGCCGCTGACTATCGCCAGATGGGATTGGCCTATCGGCAAGCCGGAAATTTCCCAGAGGCGATCGCGGCTCTCCAGGAAGCTGTGAACTTAGCCCCCGATGATGTAAATGGTCGGGTGTTGCTGGGTTGGACGCAGCACTTAGCTGGAGACTCCGATGCCGCGATGCAAACCCTGCGCGATACGGTCTACCTCGATCCGCTTTCGGTAGAAACCGCGAATGCCTTGGGGATTGTCTACCTGGTGCGGAATGACTTGTCCGATGCGGTGTTAGTGCATACCTGGGCCGCCCTCCTCAAGTCCGACAACGAAATTGCCTACTATAACCTCAGTCTTGCCTATGAGCAGATGGGACGATACGACTGGGCGATCGCCACGGGTGAACGCGCAACCGAGCTAGAACCGTGGAATCCGCATCCCTGGGTAGCCTTGGCGATCGCCCACTGGAGCAACGGTGATGTTAAGCAAGCCCAGGAGATCTATCGACAGGCGATCGCCGTAGATGGACGCTACACCGATGCAGCATTCTTGGACTACTTAACCGAAGCTGCCTTTAGTCCAGAGCAAATTGAGCGGGCAAAAACGGTTTTGAATGCAACGTAGACCTTAAGTTAAGTTGACCCATCGAGAGGCTTCGCGTACCCTAATCCCAAGAGTTGAATCTACTGCTGTATTGTTGAGCGATCGCCATGACTACGCCCCCACCCTCTGACCGTCGCTTTGATGCGGATGAATGTATCGCTGTTGTGGTTGCCCTCGCAGCGATGGGTGGCATCCTGTTCTGGGGACTGCGCCGCGCTGATCCAAATCTTTCCTGGAATATCCTGGAAACAGGTCGCACCTCAGAGTCGGATGCCGCCACGCGGGCATCAATACCGTTTCCCCCAGAACCTACTCCTCGGCGGAGCATTCCAGCCGAGTCGTCCGCCCCAAATTCTCGCGCAGAGATTGCCGTGGAGGAAGAGCGGCGATCGCCCCAGACCAGTATTACGACCCAGCCATCGGCCACACCTAACGCGATGGCTCCCAGTCCTACGGCTTCCCCTTCCGCCGAGGTTTCAGTCTCGCCCCAGCCTTCACCCACTGTGCCCGCCGCAACGCCTATTCCAGAAATTAGCTTCCCTGACGTTTCACCCGACTACTGGGCCTATCCCTTTGTAACCGGATTGACAGCAGAGGGGATGGTCAAGGGCTTGCAGGATGGCACGTTTCAGCCTGATGCTCCTATGACTCGCGCTCAATTTGCCGCAGCATTACAAGATGCATTTGAGCTGCAAGATAATCGATCCCCCATGGCCTTTTCGGATATTTCCTCGGATTATTGGGCGAATGATACGATTGATGCTGCTATAAAAAGCAATTTCATGAGCGGCTATCCTGACAATACCTTCAAGCCGGATCAGCCGATTTCGCGCCTAGAAATGCTGCTGGCTCTCTTTAGTGGTCTAAAATTGCCTCCGGTCAACGATCCCGGCCAGGTGTTAGCGGTTTATCCAGATGCGGCCGAAATTCCGGGCTATGCAGTTCCAGCGATCGCTGCCGCCACTGCAGCAAAACTCGTTGTGTTGCCTCCGGGGCAAACTCAGCTTCAGCCAAATGGTACGGCAACACGGGCCGAAGTTGCATCGAGCCTCTATCAGTCGCTTGTATTCCAAGGACAGGCTGATCCTATTGACTCGGACGCAATTGTGACTCCCTAAGCGCAGCGATCTCACCCTACCAAGGGTAGTGCAATGGCGTAGAGCCATCCATGAATATCCAGCGCAGAGGGTATAACCCCTAGGGGTTGACGCCCTTGTTGCGTGGGTCACCGTGACTTCATACCATTGTCAGAATACGCTCTCCCTAGCGCACAAATGGCAGCGATTTTCCCCAAAACATGTGGACTCGTACCATCCTAGCGTTGCGTTTGTTGTGATTGAGATGAACTTGAGTTAGAGGATGGGATTAAAGGACAACCTAGATGGCGTAATTCGATTGAGGTGAGCCCAGGCTCGACTCCAGGGGGGATTACGGATTTTTTTCTGGCAAAAAATATTAAAACTGAAAGGTTCCTGAGGAAGTATGCGGGGGGAAGCCCCTGGGTAGAGGTGCCGTCTCCATCCCCCGATCTCAACCGTCTCAACCGTTGCTATAGCTGTTGGCATTGCTCTGAAAATAGACACGCCTTTTCATTCTTGGGGGTGACGCCACCGCGTCATGGACGATTGGTCTGGCCGTCTGTAAGGGCGATCGCTCCAGCGTTGTGTCCGTTTACAGCGGTATCCGCAGAACCCTTAGAGTGATCGGTTCTTGTTCGGAAACAGGATACTGCCACAGATTACAGCTACAGTCACTCAGACTTAAGGCAGGATTAGGAAATAATTAAGGTGATCTTGTGACATCCTCCCGACGCTCACCCTATCGGGTAGAGCGCG
>JACYMB010000352.1 GCA_015272205.1 Synechococcales cyanobacterium T60_A2020_003
AACTTGCTCTTTTTTGATTCTGATACCCCGTCCGCTTGCGGCGGGGTAGTTCATTAACACTTGTGAAAGAGCGATCGCCCAGCCATCATTCTTCTCTATTATCTAAAAAACTGATGTCTACTCAGTGACAGTAGAAAAATAGATGTCCCACTATATTTTGGCGTTTGACCAAGGAACCACTAGCTCACGGGCGATCGTGTTTGATCGTCAGGGACATATTCTCTCCATTGCACAAAAAGAGTTTCCGCAGCTCTTTCCGCAATCGGGATGGGTTGAACATGATCCGGATGATATTTGGTCGTCCCAGATTGGAGTTGCCAACGAAGCGATCGCCCGAATCGGCATTACGGCTAGGGATCTTGCGGCTATTGGCATCACGAATCAGCGGGAAACGACCATGGTCTGGAACCGGACCACCGGACGCCCAATCTATAACGCGATCGTTTGGCAAGATCGGCGCACCGCAGACTTCGCCAATCACCTCAAAGCCCAGGGACATGAGCCTCTTTTTCAAGCTAAAACGGGATTAGTCATCGATGCCTATTTCAGTGCCACAAAGATCAAGTGGTTGCTGGATCACGTCCCGGAGGCACGAAACCAGGCAGAACGGGGCGAACTGGCCTTTGGCACCGTGGATAGTTGGCTGATTTGGAATCTAACCCAGGGAAACCTCTACATCACCGACGTTTCGAATGCGTGTCGTACCTTGCTCTACAACATCCACACCCAGGACTGGGATGATGAGTTGTTAAGGTTACTCGATATCCCCCGCAGTTTGCTTCCAGAAGTTCGTCGGTCATCAGAACTCTATGGCTATACGGCAGAGGGAGTTCTGGGCGCGCGGGTGGCGATCGCCGGAATTGCGGGGGATCAGCAGGCTGCAACCTTTGGGCAGGCGGCTCTCAAAGCAGGGATGGCCAAAAACACCTACGGCACAGGCTGTTTCATCGTCCTCAACACAGGCACAATACCGATTCCATCTACCCATAAGCTGTTAACAACGATTGCCTGGAAAATTGGCGATCGCACCGATTACGCCTTAGAAGGCAGTATCTTTATCGCAGGAGCCGTGGTGCAATGGCTGCGGGATGGACTAGGAATTATTCAAAGAAGCGAGGAGATAGAATCCCTGGCCGCCAGCGTGCCCGATTCTGGAGGCGTCGTCTTTGTACCTGCCTTTGTCGGGTTGGGTGCGCCATACTGGGATAGTGATGTGCGGGGAAGCATCATGGGTCTTTCACGGGGCACAACTGCCGCCCATATTGCCCGTGCCACCCTAGACAGGATTGCCTATCAAACGGCAGATGTACTGGATGCGATGAGCCAAGATTCCCACCTATCCTTTTCCGAATTGCGGGTGGATGGGGGTGCATCTCGCAATAATCTCCTGATGCAGTTCCAGGCGGATATTCTAGGCATTCCCGTGGTGCGTCCCAAAATTACCGAAACAACGGCTCTGGGTGCAGCCTATTTAGCGGGCTTAGCCGTGGGCTACTGGGAGAGTGAAGCGGAATTGGTGAGTCTCTGGGAGATGGATCGACGGTTTGAGCCGAGCATCAGTGCCGATCAGCGGGAGGCGTTGCGAGATCTGTGGCAACGGGCGATCGCCCAAGCTCGATATCGACCATAATAGGGGAAGAACTGGCAAAATAATGGATTCGACGGTCGGCAGTCACAGTATGGATCAACAAGAACGGTATCGTGGATGTTTACTCGGTCTAGCGGCTGGAGATGCCGTTGGCACGACGGTTGAATTTCAACCGCGCGGAACGTTTCAGCCTGTTACCGATATGGTGGGGGGAGGGCCATTTCAGCTTCAACCGGGGCAATGGACAGATGATACATCAATGGCGTTGTGTCTGGCGACTAGCCTGATTGCTAAAGGAGACTTTGATGCGGCTCACCAGATGGATCTCTATTGTCAGTGGTGGCAGGAGGGCTATCTCAGCAGTACGGGGGACTGTTTTGACATTGGCAACACGGTAAGTCAGGCTTTATCTCGCTATCAACGCTCTGGCGATCCCTTCAGCGGTTCTACCAATCCCCGTTCGGCTGGAAATGGCTGCTTGATGCGGTTAGCGCCTGTTCCCATGTTTTACGCCCCGGATCGCGATCGCGTTCTCCATTTTTCAGGTGAAAGTGCACGAACCACCCACGGCGCGCAGGAATGTGTAGATGCGAGTCGTCTCTTTGGGGGAATGATTGCCCACGCCCTTGCAGGAGCGAGCAAAGCTGAGATTTTGCCGGAAAATGAAACGGATGGAATTGAGTCTCTGTCGATTTTGGCGATCGCCCAAGGAGACTATCGTGAAAAGGCGATCGCAGACATTCGCGGCAGTGGCTATGTGGTGGAAAGTTTAGAAGCAGCCCTGTAGTGTTTTTGGCACACCGATTCGTTTGACCAAGCGATTCTAATGGCAACGAATCTGGGAGATGATGCGGATACCACGGCTGCGATTTGTGGACAGGTCGCGGGAGCCTATTACGGAGAAACTGGAATTCCATCTCATTGGCGAGATTCCCTAATAAGGGTGAAGGAAATGACGGCGATCGCCGATAAACTCTATAGTTTGTCCTAGAATTCTGGGGCGATGAGTTCCATTAGGACAGGTGCGACGGTTCACCATTGACTACCGGAGCAAGTTGCAAGAACTTAACGTTAACAGATTTCATACTGGAAGCAAATCTTAATTTTGTGCCAATCTCCATCAAAATATGCCACAAGTAATCTCATGCTGGATATCGGTCTAACGCTATGGGATTACCGCATCAGCCCCTTTGGGCACTCTCTCCGGACGAGGTCTATCCCTATTTGGGAACAGCAAAAACAGGTCTGTCCACAGGAGATGCTGATCAGCGACTCGCTCAATTCGGTGCCAACGAATTGCCCGAACCTGCCCATCGCCCCCTTTGGTTGCGCTTTACGGATCAACTCAGCCATTTCATGGCGCTCTTGCTGTGGGTCGCTGGAGGACTCGCCTTTATCTCTGGCACGCCAGAACTGGGATGGGCGATCTGGGCTGTTATTTGGATTAATGCGATATTTAGCTTCTGGCAAGAGTTTCAGGCCGAGCAAGCCCTGACAGCGTTGAAAAATGTGTTACCCCTCCAGGTTAATGTCTATCGAGATGGACAGCTTCAATCCATTCCGGCGCGGGAATTGGTGCGCGGCGATGTGATGCAGTTAGAAGAGGGCGATCGTATCTCTGCCGATGCCCGCCTCGTCAGTGCTGAGAGTCTATTGATCGATGTCTCGGTGTTAACGGGAGAATCGCTGCCCGTTGCTCGCAACCAGCATCCCGTTAGCATTCGCGAGGTGGTATCCCTTCGCAGTGGGCAGCCGATCCCGTCGGGTGAGCATCCTTTGCAAGAACAGGTGAATCTTGCTGAAATTGCGAACTTGGTACTCGCAGGCTCTACGGTCGCCTCTGGTCGGGGAACAGCGGTTGTCTATGCGACGGGAGCCCAAACCGAGTTTGGACATGTTGCTCACCTCACCACAGAGGTACAGCGAGAACCCAGTACCCTAGAGGTGCAAGTCGCCCATATTGTCAGAATCCTAACCACGATTGCCGTCAGTATGGGAAGCATCGTTTTTCTGCTGACCTCTCTGTTGATTGGCATGGATCTGAAGGAGAGTTTCATCTTTGCCATTGGTATCATTGTTGCCCTAGTGCCAGAGGGACTTTTACCCACGGTGACGCTGTCTTTGGCAATCGGGGTGCAGCGGATGGTGCGTCGCAATGCCCTGGTGCGTCGTCTATCTGCGGTTGAAACCCTGAGCGCCACAACGGTCATCTGCACCGACAAAACGGGAACTCTAACCAAGAATGAAATGACCGTCCATTCCCTCTGGATTCCGTGGCAGCCTCTAGAGGGAGTCTCCGTCTCTCTGGTAGACGCTAGCACTCCCCCCCATCGACACAATGAAGTTCATCCCGGTATTCCTCCCACAATTATCGAGATTACGGGCGCAGGCTACGATCCCACCATTGGCAATGTGCGAGTACCATCAGGCTTTACGGCCAACTGGAAAGTAGACTTGTTACTAATGGGAGCATCCCTGTGTTCCAACGCCCGCCTTATCCACCTCACCGCCCCGAGCCGATGGGAAGAGATTGGCGATCCAACGGAGGCAGCGCTCTTAGTGGCCGCCGCCAAAGCGGGACTCAATCTAGAATCTCTTCAAAAACAGCTCCCTCGCTTGCGTGAGGTGCCCTTTGATTCCCGACGACGGATGATGACCGTGGTATTGGATTGGCGTGCGTCTACAGTGTGGTCTAATGAATCGCCTTATCTTGCATTTACCAAAGGTGCGCCCTTGGAGGTTTTGCGGCACTGTACCTCTATTCTTCGCAATGGCTCCCTATCGACGCTGACTCAGGATGCTTGGAATGAAGTCGTGGCGGCCAATGATGGACTGGCACAACAAGGATTCCGGGTATTAGGGGTGGCTGCTCGTCGTGGTGATGCCGAAATGATAGACATGCGATCGCAAGATCTGGAGCAAACCCTCACCTTTTTGGGGTTGGTGGCCATGTTTGATCCCCCCCGTCCCGAAGTTCCCGATGCCTTAGCCCAATGCCACTCCGCAGGTATTAAGGTCACGATGGTGACAGGAGACTACGGCCTCACCGCCGAGGCGATCGCCCGTCAAATTGGGTTGGTGCAAAATTCCGTTCGAGTAGTTACGGGAGACGGCATGGGACATCTATCCGATGCTCAATTGCGGCAAATTTTGAAATATCGCACAGGGCTAGTTTTTGCGCGGATGTCTCCGGAACATAAGCTGCGACTGGTGCAAGCCTATAAAAGTAACGGTGAGATTGTAGCGGTAACTGGGGATGGTGTGAATGATGCTCCGGCTCTACGGGCGTCTCATATTGGGATTGCGATGGGACTGAAGGGAACCGATGTGGCACGGGAAGCGGCAGATATTGTCCTCACCGACGATAACTTTGCCACCATCGTCTCTGCGGTTGAAGAAGGGCGAGCAATTTATCAAAATATTCGAAAATTTATGACCTATATTTTGGCCTCCAACGTACCCGAGTTAGTTCCTTTCTTAGCAATGGTAGCCCTGAAAATTCCTCCGGCTCTGGTGATTATGCAGATTCTTGCCATTGACTTGGGAACTGATATGTTGCCTGCGTTGGCGCTCGGTGCCGAACGAGCAGAGATGGGCACCATGCAGCAGCCTCCCCGCAAGACCTCTCAAACCTTGTTAGATACGCCTCTCTTAGTGCGTTCCTACTGCATTTTAGGTGTGGTGGAGGGTGTATTAGGTATGCTGGCTTTCTTCTTAGTATGGTGGAGTTATGGCTATGGACTGGCAGAGTTACAATCGATCACACCGGATATTTTGACCCATTCTGCCACAGCAGCAACAATCGCGATTTATGTACAAGCAACAACAATGACCCTTGCGTCTGTCGTGGCGTGCCAAACCGGAAACGTTTTTGCATGCCGTTCTGAACGTATTTCCGCCTTCTCGTTAGGTTTCTTTTCAAATCCCTTGATTTGGTGGGGAATAGCAGCCGAGTGGGGCTTGGTGTTACTTATCACGCACCCTGGCTTTCTCCGCGACATTTTTTCCGTTGCGCCTCTAGTTCCTTGGCAGTGGTTGGCTCTCATCGTTTGTCCACCACTGGTCTTAGGTATTGATGAACTGTACAAACGATTCCTGCACCGATCGCCTTCCTCCGGCGACCGATCACACCTTAAAGCTAACCGCAACACAAGCCGCCGCGCCTAAAAAAGCAATCGCCCCAATTCCTAATCCCAAAGGCACAGATAGACTCACACCTTGGCTAATCACCATGCCATACAGGCTGGAGGCCGCTGCCGCCCCACTGAAAAGATCCCCGTTCCCAGTCCGGCCTTTTGCGGGGGAACCATCGACAGGGCAAAGGGAATGGTGGTAGTGGACACGACGCTAAACGCCGCACCGATGGCGATCGCAACTCCAAAGGCGATTCGACCGAGAAGGGACAGGGCTAGACTGCGAAATAGCGTCAGGCGATCGCCCATGCCACGAGCACTCCCGGCAAAAGCCACCGTAGTAACCCCGATGTTCCCCCAAAGACGACAACGGCAGGAATGCCAATAAAACAGGCCGACGCCAGAATCATGCCCAACGCAATAAAGGGAAACCGGATGCCCATGCGATGCTGCAACCCATCGGAAAAGTTGCCCATGATCGGTTCGATCACCGCCGCCAAAATATTTTCGAGGACGAGAAGGGGCGTCGCCAAGGCCACGGGAAACCCAAACTGGGTCAGGAGATCCGCAAGATAGAGGTTGTAAATTACCCAAGTTAGGGCGATCGCTCCCTGCACGAGAACCAATCCCCAAACTTGCAACCACAAAATTTGGCCGTTCATCCTCGCCATTTGAGCACTCCACGCAATATGAAGGTCATGCTATCGTTCTGCTGTGGCCACCATACCATTGCGGCAACTCAACGGACGGTCTGGATAAGGTTTCGTAGAACTAATTTCGAACCTGGGACAGATGGTTTAAATGTCTACATATAAAATGCAGAGGGTTACGCACTCCGGCCTCTTTGATTGGAGAGGAACTCAATTTGGGCAGTTGCGTGGTGTTTGGCCACTGTTCCCAATCTGATATGTTCGATTCAGCACATCACCCATAACTTAGTTGCGTTCGTATCAAAGTCTCGATCGTTTCCCCTACTCCGTTATAGTCACTTCATAGAACCTTTATATCAAAAGGAGATTAGGCAGCATCGCCCTGCAGCAAGCTTTTAGTCTTACACTACCTTCAGGCATTTGGCTGCGTACGCATATTCTAGTCAAATAATATTCACCTAAACTTTAAATTGCAGTACCACGTTTCCGTGTTTCCACTGCTAAGCTGAAGACGTCAGGGTAGTCCTATTTTTTGAAGGATAAAAAGCGATCTGTATTCTGAACGTGTTTGCTGACTAAGGCTTACCAGAGCAGATTCTTTTCCTTATCCTTTACGAAATACTGCTACCCCTGCTAAATCCCATCTCGGGTGCTTGTGTTGTGTCAGCGCAGTTTATGAAATCTTCGAGCTGTACCTGAACTAAGCAAATCAATAATCAATAGGTCGTCTACCGATGCAGACGGCGTTGTTGCATGAAAGAGGGGTTGCGGGCAGGAGAGGCATGGTAAATTT
>JACYMB010000353.1 GCA_015272205.1 Synechococcales cyanobacterium T60_A2020_003
GTACCTCAACTCACGCGCCTCTCATCCCGACGCTGACCTTTCAGGTACATCGCGGGGCTTCCCGTCTAAAAGCTAAAGTCAGGGCATCGCTGCAATCCAAAGGCACGAAGGGGGCAAAGCGCCTCTTGAAACGGCTCTCTGGGAGAGAGCGACGCTTTCAGCAGTGGTTGAATCACACCATTAGCCGTCCACTGGTCGATGAGGCTAAATCGCTCAATGCCGCGATTGCGTTTGAAGACCTGACTGGAATTCGACAACGTGCCATAGTCAAAGGGTCTGAGCAACGCAGACAGCATCACAACTGGGCGTTCTATCAGTATGCAGCCTGAACAATCAGTGCTCTCTTGCACTTTGCAAGGGTTGAGCTAGATTGAAAGCCCCGTCCCCTTGTGGGCGGGGAAGTTTACTTTTTCTAAATACCCAATTCCCTTTAGCATGGTAATGGGGATCAAATCATACGCTTGGGAATAACCGGACTTGATCTGGGATTCACACCCAAATTCAGGTAATACCGTTGGGATGGTTTTACTCACAGGAAACCTTGTGAGTTGATATCACGTTCTGATAGGATTTACTGAAGTTGGTAAGCTTAAATACCTATCGATCCCGCCAAAGCTGGTCTTTGGGTTGTTCCATAGCTCGCTGAAGCGATTTGGGAGCCGGAAGGGGACTGGTTGCCGTGTGCCATTAGTATCTCTTCCGGGTTTGGCCTGCGGGTGTCATTTTGTCAGATGCTTTAGGGTCATGAATTGGCAGGCTATAGGCGCTCCTCTAGCGAGGAACGACCTTGACTGAATTTGAAAGCTTAAGCAAACTGTTTTATTTCGCGTTAGAGGATATTTATGAGCAGCAAGCCAGATCGTGTGGTTCTCATTGGCGTCGCAGGTGACTCAGGATGCGGTAAATCAACCTTCCTACGGCGACTTGCCGACCTGTTTGGCGAAGAGATGATGACGGTCATCTGTCTGGACGACTATCACAGCCTTGACCGTAAGCAGCGCAAAGAAGCTGGCGTTACGGCGTTGAACCCGAAAGCCAACAACTTTGATTTGATGTATGAGCAAATCAAAGCTCTTAAGGACGGCCAAACTATCCAGAAGCCAATTTATAACCATGAAACTGGCATGATCGATCCGCCGGAGACGATTACCCCGTCTCCTGTCGTCGTCATCGAGGGCTTGCACCCCATGTACGATGAGCGGGTGCGATCGCTCCTCGACTTTAGCGTTTACCTCGACATCAGCGACGAGGTGAAGGTGGCGTGGAAGATTCAGCGGGACATGGCAGAGCGGGGGCACCGCTACGAGGACGTTATCGCATCGATCAACGCGCGTCGTCCTGACTTTGAAGCCTACATTGACGTTCAGAAGCAGTACGCAGATGTGGTCATTCAAATTCTGCCCACCAATCTCATCCCTAACGATCAGGAGCGCAAAGTTCTGCGGGTTCGCCTGATCCAGAAGGAGGGCGTCGCAGGATTCGAGCCCGTCTATCTCTTCGATGAAGGTTCCACCATTGACTGGATTCCCTGCGGTCGTAAGCTCACCTGCTCCTATCCTGGCATTCGGATGTTCTACGGCCCCGATTCCTACTACGGGAATGAAGTATCCGTCCTTGAGGTGGATGGGCAGTTCGACAACCTCGAAGAGGTCATCTACATCGAGAATCACCTCAGCAACACCTCTGCGAAGTACTACGGCGAGGTGACCGAGCTTCTGCTCAAGCACAAGGACTATCCCGGTTCTAACAATGGTAGCGGTCTGTTCCAGGTGCTTGTGGGTCTGAAGATGCGGACAACCTACGAGCGTTTGACTGCTAAGACCGAGGAACTCGCGGCTAAGGTTTAGGATTTATCCCTGGTCAGCAAGGGGCGATCGCCCCTTCTGAGCCACCACCTCTAATCTAGTGAAGTCTGTTAGTTTTTAAGGTAACACCCTGGTTTCTGACCATTCCCGTTCAGGATTCAGGGTTTTTTACTGCGTTCAGCATTAGAAGAGAAATGTCACACTCTATCGCCCAACGCCTTTGGGATGAAAATCAAAATTTGGCGATCGCCTGCCTCCAAAATCCGTTTGTGCAGGGTTTAGCCGATGGCACCTTGTCAAAATCTCGCTTTGCCCACTATGTAGGTCAAGATGCCTTTTTTCTAGAGGCATTTGCCCGTGCCTATAGCATTGCCGCCGCTAAGTCTCCTGATCCCGACGGATTTTCGATCTTCCATAACCTGGCCAGCGGCGTTTTTGACGAATTAAAGCTGCATCAGCAGTATGCGGCGCAGTGGGATGTCGATCTCCAGAACGTTTCACCGTCAGCCGCGACGCGACGCTATACCGATTTCCTTCTCGCAACCGCCTGGAGCCAGGATGTGGGGGTCACGACTGCCGCCATGCTGCCCTGCATGAAGCTCTACGCATTTTTGGGCGAAAAACTCGCCGCTTCCGGAATTCCCGTCCATACCTATGGCGATTGGATTCGCACCTATTCCAGTCCTGAATTCTACGCCCTAGCGGATCAACTGGCTCAGTTGGGCGATCGCTATAGTCAACTTACGCCCCTCACCCAAACCACCTATCGCTATGCGATGGAATGTGAACTCGACTTCTTCCAGTCAGCGTGGGATGGGGGTGCTGCGTCGTAATACCAATTCTGAGTTTTGTTCGCGCAGCGTCTCCGCAGGAGAAATGCTCAGTTTTGAGTTATAAATGCGTTGCTACATCAGGGATGTCAGCCTTTCATGGGTAGCCGGAATTTTTGAAATTGGTATAACCTACATAAATTGTTACTGCGTAGGATAGTTGTAAACACTACAATGGGATACTCCAGGCCCCAGTCAAGGACAACTTGTGGTTTAAATGCGGTTTGAAGGGCGCGATCGCCCCTCACTGCGATCCGTCTCCCTTGCGTTGCGCTTGCGGTTGTCTCCAACGTTCACGGATTAGGAAAAGGCACCGCTATGTTGTACTTACTGGATTTCCGGGTTGAGTATCCGGCGGCAATGACCCCAAAGGAACTGTTCTCGACTTGGGCGCGAGAAGCCGATGCTGCATTGCAGGCCAAGCAGGACGGAGTGGTGGTTGATCTGTGGAAGTGTGTGGGCAGTTGGCGGGTCGTTGCTGTGGTGGATGTGGATAGTCCGGATATACTGGATCAAATTTTGCTGGATCTGCCGATCATGCAGGAGCATGGGTAGCACGTTCAGGTAGACGTGACACCCCTGCGCCGCTATGAGGATTTTGCAGCGGATGTGAAGGCGCGGCTGTAGTAAACGCGTCATCACTTTACTGGAGGTTGGACTAGTTTGCCTATCGCGGTGCGATTTAGTCCAGACTCCAGCCCACCTAGCCAGGACGGCCATACCAGCAGTTGGGATGGTTAGATCGGGGCTGGAATCGTGGGTAGCTTCTCCAGCATGAGTTTGGAGCGACGTACCGATTCCGATAGGGGAATGGGGTAATCTCCTGTAAAGCAGGCGGAGCAGAAGCCGTTAGTGTCCACTTGTGTCGCTTCTAGCATGCCTTTCCAGCTTAGATAGGCCAAGGAATCTACGCCAAGCTGAGCCGCAATTTCCTCCACAGAATGGGTGGCGGCAATGAGCTGATCCTGGGTATCGGTATCAATGCCGTAGAAGCAAGGGTGAGTCACTGGCGGCGATGAAATCCGCATGTGAACTTCCACTGCCCCAGCATCCCGAAGTGCATTTACCAATTTCCGGCTAGTATTGCCCCGGACAATCGAGTCATCCACGATTAAAATGCGTTTGCCGTTGAGGACATCTCTCAGCGGATTGAGCTTCATGCGGATGCCCGCTTCGCGCATATGCTGGGTGGGCTGAATAAAGGTACGACCCACGTAACGATTCTTGATTAGCCCCTCCGCAAAGCGAATTCCCGATGCCTCTGAAAAACCGATTGCTGCCGGAATTCCGGAATCCGGAACGCCCATGACCAGATCTACGTCTGCTGGGGCTTCCAATGCAAGCTGCTTGCCAATGCGTAATCGATAGCTGTATAAACTTTCGTCATGCATGATGCTATCGGGACGGGCAAAGTAAATCATTTCAAAAATGCACAGTTTCCGCGCAGGAGATGCCCATTGCACTGACGATAAATCGTTATCATCGATCCAGACGAGCTCACCTGGATTCACATCACGCACATATTCGGCGTAGATAATGTCTAACCCGCAGGTTTCCGAGGAGAACACGTAGCGAGTTTGCTGGGTATCTTCATCTTCGAGCTTGCCGATCACGAGCGGACGAATGCCATTGGGATCGCGAACACCCATTACTCCTTCGGGAGTGGCAATGGTTAAACTAAAGGCTCCCTTGCAGCGTTTCAATGCCGCTATGGTTCCTTCTAGCCAGTCTTTACCCGCATTCACCTCTTCGGCGATCGCCAGGGCAATCATTTCCGAGTCTGTGGTGGTCACTAGATTGAAGTTGGACTGAAGCAGGGCATCCCGCAGTTCTGCCGTGTTCACCAAGTTGCCATTATGAGCCAAGGCCAGAGGCCCCAACCGGGTTTCAACTACGGCAGGCTGAGCATTCACCACCCGGCTCGATCCCGTTGTGGAATAGCGGGTGTGGCCGACCGCATGGGAACCGGGCAGTCCTTCTAAGATTTCAGGGTTGAAGACTTGGGAGACCAGCCCCATCTCTTTATGGAGATGCACAGTTTTACCGTCAAACGTAGCGATTCCGGCGGATTCTTGTCCCCGATGCTGGAGTGCGTAAAGACCAAAGTAGGTTAACTTGGCGACCTCCTCCTCCGGCGCATAGACGCCAAACACACCGCAGGCTTCTTCTGGTTTATCCGGGCGATCGCCGTCCACCGACGCACAGACCGGGTGAGAAGGGAAATCAGCAGACGTAGACGAGTGGTCAGGAGAACTTGGCATCATGGGTAAAAACGATTGACGTTAGCGAGGATCAGTATCGACAGTGAGCGGTGGGGGCTACGTATTAAGCTTAGCCAGTTTTTAACAAAACCTTAACAAGCCCACCCATAGCATACTCTACCGATATGGTTTCCAAACCGCGATCGCGTTGGGCCGAGGTAGGGCTGCAAGGAAGTTGGGGACACGTTGGGAAACTCGATCTCCGGAAAAACGCGAAGGGGCAATCGCGCAACGATTTTCCAGCCAGAATCGCACTGTGCCATCGTTAGAGAATCACGCCTAGGACTCGAGTTGACGCGCAATGGCAAACTGCCAGCGATCGCGCATCGCCTCTATGCTAGCGGAGAAGATGTCCTGTTGGTCAGCCGTGATGCATCGCAACGGATCGGTCGCAGAGGTGACCTGCCCTAATTTCTGCCAATTTGATCCCAAGGTCTCTTGCAGATAGGATTCCCAGGTTTCAACGGCGTTCGGCGTTACGGAAACCATAATTCGCGCCCCACCTTCGCCAAACAGCACCCGATCCCAGCGGAGGCCCGGTGAAGCGGAGGACAGGGGTAGGGTAAGGATTGCGCCCAAGTTACCGCTAATGCAGGATTCGGCGATCGCCACTGCCAGACCCCCCTCAGCGGAATCGTGAGCTGACTGAATCCAGCCCTGACGAATCCCATGACGGCAGGCAGCTTGTACCGCTTTTTCCAGCTCCATATCTACTTGGGGCGGTTGTCCAGCCACGGTGTGATGCACTGCTGCCAGATATTCCGAGCCAGCCAGGGTGACAAGGGGAGAGCGTTCACCAACAGGAGTTCCGAGGAGGTAGATGAAATCTCCGGGCGATCGCCAGCCCTGACCGCAGGTTTGGTTAATGTCGTCTACAAGTCCGACCATACCAACCACGGGCGTAGGATAAATGGCCTGGGGCGTGCCGTCGCTATCCAGGGTTTCGTTGTACAGCGAAACGTTCCCCCCCGTGACCGGAGTGGAAAACACCTCGCAGGCTTCCGCTAACCCCCGACACGCTTCCGCCAGTTGCCAGTAGCCAATCGGCTTTTCGGGACTGCCAAAGTTAAGGTTGTCCGTAACGGCTAACGGTTCTGCCCCCACGCAGCTTAGATTCCGAGCGGCCTCTGCTACGGCAGCTTTTGCCCCTTCGTAGGGATTCAGGTACACATAGCGAGAATTGCAGTCCACGGTGGCCGCAATCCCCCGTCGGAAGCGTTCCAGCGAACCCGATTGGGTCATCTCCTGGGGACGGAGGCGCACCACTGCCGCATCAGCGCCACCGGGAACGATCACGGTGTTGTTTTGCACCTGATGGTCGTACTGCCGATACACCCATTGCTTCGAGGCGATCGTGGGAGTTCCCAAAAGCTGCATGAGGATGTCTGTCCAGGTTGCTTGTTCAATTCCCTGAACCGTACAGGCAGGTAGGCTCGATTCTGACCACGCCCACGCCGCTTGAGCATAGGTGGGAGGCTCTGCCAAAAGATCCCGATGATAAATCGGTGTATCATCCGCCAGAGCCGTCGCGGGAATTTCAGCGGCGATCGCCCCTTGATGCAAAATCCGCACAATCGGGTCAGCGATCACCTGTCCCGCCACGACCGCATGGAGTCCCCACCGCTCAAAGATATCAACTAACTCTTGCTCCCGTCCCTTGTGCGCCACAAACAGCATCCGCTCCTGGGACTCCGACAGCAGATACTCGTAGGGAACCATGCCCGTTTCCCGCACCGGAATCTTATCCAGGTCTAGCTCAATGCCGACGCCGCCTTTTGCCGCCATCTCCGCAGTTGAACAGGTGATGCCTGCGGCTCCCATATCTTGGGCAGCAGCCACCGCTCCGGTGTTAAACGCTTCTAGACACGCCTCAATTAGCGATTTTTCCAGGAACGGATCGCCAACCTGCACCGCTGGGCGATCGTCCATTGATTCATCGGTCAATTCCGCGCTGGC
>JACYMB010000354.1 GCA_015272205.1 Synechococcales cyanobacterium T60_A2020_003
GCCATTACGTCGTTCAGCGATGTCTGCAATTGCTCGGAGAGGCGATCGCTCGAGATTGAATCCTATAAGCTCCTGGAATGGGTCTGGTTCACTACATCTACCTCGTTTCTATTCAATCCTTGCTCACGCCCATTTATGTCTATTCAGAAATTTCCCCTGGAAGCCATTCAGAAAATCCGTCAGCACATTACAAAGGCTCTGGTTTTACCAAGTTCAGAGCGGCAACCCCCTTCTGTAAAAACGTTTGAGGACGCTGACGAACTCCCAGAACCTGGAAGTTTGGATGACCTTGGTAGTTTGTTTCAGTTTGGCGGCGCATCGGAGAACCAGGCCGTGCGTCTCAACCAATCGGGCGAATGGTTAGTCAGTGCCGTCAATCCAGCGGCAGCCTTAGTGCGGTTACCTGGGCTAAAGTTAAAATCTGGATATCGACTGGTCAGCTACCTATACCGTGCCGAAGATAAAGAGCTCAAGGGCGTTATATGGGCTGTGCCCGAACAGCTAAGCACAACGGATTTACTGGAAGCAGCGCTGGAAAAAGCGGGGGATTTAAATACGCCGCCAAAGCCACAAGGAGCCTTGCCCGATCTCTTCACCGCATTGGAAGGCGATCGCTCTGCAGCCTCGTTTTTAGTCGCCTCGATCCTGCGGCGAGAGTTTTTAGAATTTGGAGCCGAGGGGAAGCATCGACGGTGGGCACACCATCGACTCATTGATAGGATACCAACCCAACTCCAGCCCGATTGGAAAAAACCGCCACCCCCAGAAATGGCACCCCGGGTTCGGGTGTTTCCCGATGGTCGGGCAGCCGTCGAGTTTTTTAGCTGTCGAATTGTGGCACCGATTGCGATCTTCCGCCATGTTGATCAGTATGAGTCGGGGCAGTATTCTGCCAATTGCACGGATCGGGCGATCGCCCTAGCCACCGTGGTCAAGCAGTAAACAGACGATGAATTAGCTCCAGTCTTCTTGGCGTGAATCCTTGGTGTGGTAAACGTGCTGCCCTTGGTGGAGCTGCCGGGTTTTCGCAAATAACTCGTCCTCGGTTAGCTGCCACTGGTTGAGCACCTTATCTAAGTCCTGTTGAATATCCTTTGCACCCGGAAAGCCCTGGTAACGGATACGAAGACGGGCAAGTTCTGCCAGGTTAAAATCCGTGGCCTCGCCTGCAAGCAGATTGTCAACAATCCGGCGATCGCCTGCCCATTGGGGATGCTGCTGATCTTGAAGGTTAGAATCGGCCATAGGAAAGAACGATGTCGAAAGGCTACTTCGTGGAGTTACGAACAATAAGGTAACTAATCGATAAGGCAAAAATACCAGCGGAAAGTGCGAGGAGCTCAACGCTAGTACTTTTACCAAAATCAAAGATAATAATTTTCCGCGCGACTGCCGTTAACGATGTTGCAATTACAAGTTCAACTTGAACAACGTGTTCTTGGAGATAGGCAGTAATGTTTTCTAGAACTTCGAGGGCAATCAAGACACTCAGGAATAGACCTAAAATTTCAACCAAGCTGGTTGAAAAGAAGCCAAAGGGGTTATTGAACAGATCGCGCACGAGGTAAAAGTAAAGGTCGAATACGATGACGACCACAACCACAATCATGGCCAGGGACACCGCCTTCGAAACAACGCCTTCCAACTTCCCCACAGCACGCAGAAAACCGCGATCGCTTGCCAGATATCGAATAGATCGCATGAGTTGCCGCATCATGATGCCAAAAAACTGACTACTGTTGTTAAAGTCGCGCAGAGGAGCGTTTCTCTAAAGGTATGGACTAATTCTTAAAGCCCATGGGATACGCGCTTAAAGCATCATAATCCATTCCAAAGACCAGATTTTTGGCAGAGCTTCAAAATTTCTGATATTCAGTCCCTAATTCTGACAATGGTTGTCTTCAAAATGCGTTTTGCCTGTGCGAATTGGCAATCCGCGAAATTAGGCATGTTTAGTCATGGTGCGATCGCCCTCGACCATCCAAACCGGGGTTCAAAGGCGATCGCCTTTAACACGTTGGCGATGAGTCAAGTTCTACTCGTCCGACTGATTGCGGGGATAGGCAGAATCAACAAATCCCAACTCAAAGAGCTGTTGATACGCCTGTTGCCCCAGTTCACGGGTTGGATTCTGGCTTTGGATAATTTGAATCAACAAAGGAACAGCCAGTTCAGGCTTCTGTTGGGCACGGTGGACTAACGCAAGACGATAGGTCGCTTGGTCGCGCATTTCTGCCGTTTCCAGGGCCTGCGTCCGGAGGTCTTCGGCAATACGATTATCGATTCCAGAAAAGCTATTGGAGAGTTGCTGATTAAAGTTCGAAAGCTGATTGAAGACCTGACGCGCTTCTTGAAGTTTTTGAACCGCTAGGTCGTAATCTTGCTGGGAGATGGCGTCACTCGCTTCTGACATCAAACGCTCTCCGCCCTGAACACTGAGAACGCCCTGTGCTAAAGGTCGCGTATCGTCCACAACGACTTCTTGTGTTTCTTCGATTTCAACCGTTGTGGGTTCAGATTTGAGTTCTAGTTCCGTATCTTGTGCTAACACGGTGCTCGGACGCAATAGGCTACCTGCAATCACCGACGATGCAGACAGCAGACAAGCAAGCGTTACAGAGCGAATCAACTTAGAAAACAACATGCAGCAGCTTAGCCTTTACGCACTAACGAATGTGGATCGGAAAAACAGAGAACTACGGTATCTTACCATCGCGCCTTTACACTTACTTAATGTTTTGCAAAAACTTGTGGGTAAGGCACATGCCCACTGTGGCTTTTACGAGTCTCTGTAGACCTTTAGGGACGGTAACGCCAATCTATAGGTTCCTGATGCAGTGTTTTCTCTTCCATGCCCCTCTCGTCCGGACAGTTTAAGGACGTGATGCTGCTCATCCGTTGTCTCACCGCATGTGTCATAGCAGTTTTGAGCTGAAAACGAGTTGCAATGTCCATGATTTCAGAGCTGCATGGGTAGCCCGCATTCAAGAGATTTAGGACTTCGCAGTTGGGCGATTCTATCCGGAGGCGATCCATGTAAAACTCGCTCGAAACCATTGGAATGGCGCAGATTGTGCGTACGCCCTGTAATTGATACAGCATGGTTACTTGAGGTGCTGCAAATTGTCTCCATACATTGCAACCCGCAGCCCTAGGGACTTTGGATTTTGTCCGTAGGCATTGCAGGGTAAAGACGCCCAAATTGCACCCACAGCGCAGAACGCACCTGCGATGTCACCTTGCTCCAGCAGGTTGAAGGCGTTTGTCTCTTGAATCAGCATGACAGCTCCGCGATCTTGATTGGCAGGGCTAAAGTCAGGTAGGCCAAGCAGTGCCCAAGTAGAGCTAAGGAATTGGTACTTGCCTGCCGCATCGGAGCACATACCCTCGTATCCAGGCAGATTGATCGGGATACATTGGTGAGGGTGCTTTGAAAAATCGGTGAATTGACTCCCCCCGTACATTGTCGTGTAGGTTGCGCCTTCTGCCTGGGCAATGGTCATTAAAAACGCTTGTTTCTCAAGGGAGAGACCGTTGATGACTAAGCCACTTTTAGGATGCACCTTCGTCTCGTCATCATGAAATAGCGTATCCATGAAGAAGGAGCGATGGCGAACCGATGGAGTATCAAGGGCAAGGGTGGTCGATGTGGCGGAATTATCCAGCGTATCGGCTTTGTTGCATGATTAGAAGGATGATCAGGCTCACCTTGAGGTCGTCCGGGTATTAAGCTTCGACTTTGTAGCTATCGGGTTTAGCGATCTGAATCATGCGGTTGAGCGCAACACATTTGATGAACAATTCCACGGCTTGATTGTCAAATTGACGTGCACTGAGATTGCCCCCAAAAATAGTCTTAAAGCGGAACATGGTAGTTTCAGCAATCGAACGACGATGATAGC
>JACYMB010000355.1 GCA_015272205.1 Synechococcales cyanobacterium T60_A2020_003
CTTTGACGGTCGCCATTGTTTGAATCGCAAGGTCACTATAAAGAACTGACGCGCCGGGTTTGCCGCTCAACTCCTCGACCACCCACTGCCCCAGCACAGATTCTTCGATCCAGAAGGTGAGGCTTCCCCTAGCCTTCAATCCAGCGTTATACTCTGACCAGTTGCGGATGCGGTATTGAGGTTTCATGGCAGGTTTTATGTGTGATAACTGAAATTTACCATGCCTCTCCTGCCCGCAACCCCTCTTTCATGCAACAACGCCGTCTATCACTATGAATGAAGAATCGTAACTTCACGGGTGCAATCTCAAAACAAGGGTGCTAATTTGAAAGCAGGCACAAACAGGTTGATGGTTTCAAAGACCTGACAGGGCAAGGACTTGAGCGAGTGCCTCCGGCTCACTTCCAAGCAACTCTATTTATTCAGGGAGAGGGCGATCGCCCGTCCAGCGGCTCATGTTTACTCAACTCATCAGTAGCGTATTTGATGGAATTGGGATTGCCTCCGTGCTGCTTATTGTGGCGCTAGGATTGGCGATTGTATTTGGACTCATGGGGGTGATTAACCTCGCCCACGGAGAGTTGATGATGTTGGGCGCGTACACAACCTACGTGGTGCAAAACGTGTTCAAACAGTTCGACAGTCCAGCCTTGATGAATATCTATATCTTTGTGGCGATTCCATTAGCGTTCCTAGTGGCCGCGTTAGTCGGCTTAGCCCTGGAAAAGAGCGTGATCTGCTACCTCTACGGACGTCCTCTGGAAACGCTGCTGGCAACTTGGGGCGTCAGCCTGATTCTGCGCCAGTTTGTCCGCAGCGTGAATACCGCCATGATTATTGGCATTGTGATCTTCTGTGTTCTGTTCTTTGGGGGGCAGTGGGCGCTGAAAAAATTTGCCGACTGGGATCGAGTCCGACCCTGGGCAATGCCAACGCTGTCTATTCTGTCGAGTGCGATCGCCCTCTTAAGCATGTATTTAATGAACCAGGCCTCCCTTAAATGGTTGACGAGCCTTTGGTTTAGCGCTCGCAACGTAGACGTAACCGCTCCCCCTTGGCTTCGAGGCGGATTGGCGATTGGTAATGGCATTCAGCTTCCCTATGCGCGGGTTTTCATCATTGTATTAACGGCTCTCTGTGTCCTTGGCATCTACTGGTTCTTAAATCGTTCTGCCTGGGGACTCCGCATTCGTTCCGTCACCCAAAACCGGAATATGAGTGCCTGTTTAGGGATCCCAACAGGAACCGTTGATGCCCTCACCTTTGCCCTTGGTTCCGGGTTGGCGGGTATTGCCGGATTTGCCGTGACGCTGCTCGGTTCCGTAGGGCCAAACCTGGGAGGCAACTACATCGTGGATGCGTTCATGGTGGTGGTGGTCGGTGGCGTCGGTAAGATTTTGGGCAGTATTGTGGCGGCGTTGGCGATCGGCGTTTTGACCTATGTAATTGGTTCCGGAACCATCCCCCTTTTGCTCTCCCCCTACCCAGCCTTACAGCCCATCACGGATTTCTTCACTTTCTTTGCCACCACCAGCATGGCAAAGGTGATGGTCTTTGCGCTGATTATTGTGTTCTTGCAGTTTCGTCCGGCGGGGATCTTTCCCCAGAAAGGGCGAATGGTGGACGCTTAAGGAGGGGATATGGCCACCGATACGCGTTCTGGAACATTGGCGACCAAGGGCAAGCAGCGCCGCGCCCTTTGGCTCGAAATCGGCATCGTTGCGGCGATCGCCATCCTCCTTATTTTCATCATGCCTGCTATCATTCCAGCCTTCCGTTTGAAATTGCTGGGACGCTTCCTATCATTGGCGATCGTAACCTTGGGGATTGACCTGATTTGGGGATATACAGGTCTCCTTAGTTTGGGGCATGGCATTTTCTTTGCCTTAGGGGGATATGC
>JACYMB010000356.1 GCA_015272205.1 Synechococcales cyanobacterium T60_A2020_003
GTACCTCAACTCACGCGCCTCTCATCCCGACGCTGACCTTTCAGGTACATCGCGGGGCTTCCCGTCTAAAAGCTAAAATAGTCTCCCGGAATCTATATGTTTCAGCCCTCAAGATGGATTCTCGGCACAATCAAATTAATCTCTGTTCAGAAAAATCCATGTGCGAATACTCGTTATCCTAGCTGCGTTGCTTCGGCGTGGGTTGGGGTATTGCTTCGGAAGGCATGTGTGCCTTGGAGTTTTAAGATATGAAAAAGATCCTAGTGATTGAAGACGAGCCAACGATTCGGGACTTAATTGCAGATTTGCTTGAAGCGGAGGGCTTTGTCTCGATTTGTGCCCACGATGGGGCAACCGGACTCAAACTCGCGGATGAAGAGCAGCCTGACTTGATTTTGTGCGACATTATGATGCCGGCAATGGACGGCTATGCGGTGCTGGAAGCGCTGCGGCAAAATTTGAGAACGGCTGCGCTTCCCTTTATTTTTTTAACGGCTAAGGCGGATAAACCGAATGTGCGTCGGGGTATGGTGCTGGGTGCGGATGACTACATCACGAAGCCCTTTGGTCGTGAAGAATTGCTAGATGCGATTCACGCCCGACTGAGAAAGCAGGCAATTCAGTCCAGCTTATTGCAGTTAAAAGGGAGTGCATCTGCAGTACCGAGCCGAACGATTAAAGTTGCTCGATTGCGGCAGGCGATTGAGGGGGGTGAGTTCTTAGTTGAGTATCAACCGCAGGTTAAAGCCGACACGCGAACGATCGTTAGTGCTGAAGCCTTGATTCGCTGGCGATCGCCCGATCTGGGCACCATTTCCCCTGGCGAATTTATTCCGCTGGCCGAAGAAACAGAGCTGATTATCCAACTTGGGGAATGGGTGTTGCAAACGGTGTGTCGGCAGGCTACGGAATGGTATCAGCGCGGTGTTCCCATGTCCCGTTTAGCGGTAAACCTGTCGAGCGTTCAGTTTAGGCGATCCGACCTGCCCAAAACGGTGCGGCATGTTTTAGAGGAAACAGGATTGCCCGCGACCATGCTGGATCTTGAGCTAACCGAAAGCTTACTGATTCAAAACGTGGACGAGGCGATCGCCAAACTTAATGAACTGCGATCGCTAGGCGTTCGGATTTCCATCGATGACTTTGGAACCGGATATGCATCGTTAGGCTATCTTCAGCATTTTCCCTTCGATATATTGAAACTCGATCAGTGCTTTGTGCGGAACGTGGATTCCAACCCTAAAAACGCTGCGATTACGATTGCTCTGATTCAAATGGCGCATAGCCTGGGTTTGCAGGTCATTGCCGAAGGGGTAGAAACGGAAGCAGAACGAGAATTTTTGTTGCAAAATAACTGCGATATTATGCAGGGCTACCTGTTTGGGCGATCGCTGCCACCGCAAGATTTAGAAAAGCGGATTTTGTCATAAGTTGTCCAACGTTGAGACATTTGGACAAGAGCAGGGCAGCTTAATCGTAACTGTTGTTCCTTTTCCCACCTCACTGTCCACTGAAATCTGACCGTCATGCATTTGCACGCAGGATTCCGCAATCATCAGCCCTAATCCGGTTCCGGCAATAGTGCCTACATTGCTAGCTCGTCCGAAGGCTTGAAAAAGGCGATCGCGATCCGCTTCCGGAATCCCGATGCCCTCATCTTTAACTTGCAGCGTGAGTTCATCGGGCTCGAGGCGGAGCATGACATCGACCAGACCCCCGTCAGGGGAGTATTTCACGGCATTCGACAGCAGGTTAGAAATCATTTGACGCAGCAAGCTGGTATCGCCACAAAACTCACGATGTTTGCCACGGTGGGTAAATTGAATCCTATGCCGCTCACTGGCAATCTGCTGATGTTCTTCGACTAGATCCTGAACGAAATCAACGATATCGAGGCAAATGGGCTGAAACCGGATTTGATTGAGCTCTACTTGATTGGCAAAGAGCAGATCATTCACCAAGTCGGTCATGTGCGCTGCCGCATGTTGAATTTGTCGTAAGTATTTCAGCTTTTTCTCATCGTCGAAGCGGTCATGATAGCGCTCCAGCAGTTCCGCTCCACCCAAAATCATCGTGAGCGGAGTGCGGTATTCGTGGGATACCGTCTTAATGATTCGAGATTTGAAGGCGTTGAGTTCTCGTTCTTTGGTGAGGGAGTCTTGGGTGCGCTTCAGTAGTTCCCCGTGCTGAATGCCGATGGAAAGCTGAACCGCTAAAGCATTGAGAATCTCTAGCTCTTCGTCACGCCATTGTCGGGGGGTAGAACACTGATGGGCAATCAATAACCCCCAGAGAGTACGCGTCTCGCTATCCGGTGCAGCGCCCTGGAAGACAAGGGGCACAATTAAGTTAGCCTTAACGTTAAACCGTTCCAGCAATTTGAGGTGGCAATCAGACAGATCAGCAGTATCAACGTTGGGAATCGCGTATTCTCGATAGGTCAGATAGCTTTTGCGGAGATCGGCTTGAAAACAGGAGTCCTGTATCCGTTGGCCTAGGGTAGAACTCCATCCGTTCGCTACAGATTCTGCGACAATGGTTCCATGGCGATCGCCATCAAACTGATACACCAAGACGCGATCGCACCGCAGCAGTTCACGCACTTCAGCCACCGCCGTATTCAGGATTTGTGGAACATCGAGCGATTGACGAATTCGTAATGCCGTGGTGGCAATCAATCGCTGTCTTTCTCGGCTTTCCCGCAATAGTTCCTCTAGATGACATTGCCGGATAGCCCCACTGATGGCGTGATGAAGGCGATCGGGTTCAAATTGATGCTTGGAAATATAATCATGGGCACCCTGCTTCAGAGCCTGAACCGCAATTTCTTCGGTTCCTTTTCCGGTCAACATCACGACCGGAACGGGATGCACCCGATGCAGCTCATGAATTAGGTTCAGACCCGCCATATCTGGCAAATCAAACTCTAGGATGAGGACATCGGGGTAGCAAAGACCAAAGGCTTGAAGCCCGTCGTTGCCCGACTCCGCCTCATAGACAGTGTAAGGCTGGTATGGATGCTGCTTTAAAGCATGATGGCACCGCGCCCGATCCTCAGCATCAGGATCAATAATCAGGACCGTAATTGGCTCATTCATTCACGACATTTATGACTAGGAGGCCAACACACAATTGTGGAGAGATAGGGTAACAGCTCGGCTCAGTTCAAACTAGACCTTATCCTGTGCCACCCCATTGGGCGGGGAACGCAGGACTCATGAGATTTTTAAGGTTAATATTGCTATCTGCCTACCAGTATTTCACCGCTCTCTCTATTGCCCCCGATTTTTCGGGATTTATTTAATCTCGATGTAAATGTCCTGAAACACAGCATCACTCCTCTCGCCGCGTAAACGAAGTGATGTCGATCATGACTCATCCAGGACTTACGCACTACGTGCGGCGTCCTGAGTCTTTTAGGCGATTTTGCGCGGGTTACACCCGCGCAAAATCGCCCAATTGCGTAAGTCCTGTCATCCTCGAAAATATTAGCGGTTGCCGTAGAAGAGCCGTCCCCAGCCTGACTGATCGCCATCGGGTGTCCATCGATGCGTTAGCACATAGCGAGGATAGATGACTTGCTTCCCGTTACGGGGATCGCCTGTGTACCCTCCTCCTGGGTCAAGGAGGCTACCAAAGGGATCATGGCAAATATAGTCTCTGCTCTCTGTTCTGCCAATGACGACGACCATATGCCCCCCCGTTGGCGATTGCAGGCTACCTCGATGCAGAATGCCAATCACGATCGGCAATCCCGCCTCGAGAGATTGATCGAGTTGCTCAAACCCTAGATTGGTGTGCCAGGTTGAGCGGATTCCAATGTGATTGAGAGCCTGGGTTTGGGCTCCGTGGTCGGTGGTATCACCGTACTGACGCACAATTTGATAGTACTCATCATCAGTGGTGATGGAGGCACCCAAGAACCGAGCAACCATCGCGCAGCTTGAAGTGTTGCAGGTGCGCATGGGTTCATAGCGGTTGTCGGTTTGGAGGTAGAACGGAACGGGAAGTGTGATGCTGCCGCGGAGGGGGGGTACGTGTTTCCACATTTGTAGAAATCCGCGAACCGTGTCCGCCTGGCTGGCTTGCTGTAGCCAATTGATCGCCGCATTCTGGTGAGGAAGTTTCTGGTAAAAACGGAAGACCTGAACAAAATCGATGGGGGCGTCGCTTTGTCCATCTCGCCACATCAAGGCAAACTCACGCTGCTTTTGTTCTCCTGTGGATGCTTGGAGCCAGCGGATGAGCTTGACTTGCTCAGGACACTCGCGAAAGTCTTGGATGGTGTCGAGGAGGGTAATCTCGGTGGCGATCGCCCCAGTCCACATTTTAAGGAGTCCAGACAGAGTTTTGGGATGACTGGCCTCGGCAAGCCACTCCAGCGCAATTTTTTGGTGGGGCATGCGCCGATAGGAGCGGAATACGTTAACAAAATCAATGTCGCCTCGGTCTTCACCATTGCGCCACATCATGGCGAACTGCAACTGTTTCTCGCGTCCGGTAGACGCCTGAAACCATTGAATCAGCTTGATGTATTTGGGCTGGTCGTCGAATCGTTCAACAATTCGGATGAACTCGGTTGAGTACGCGCCTTGTGTAGAAGTGAATCCCTGAGTCGCTATCATGGCTCTAAGTCCTGGACAGTCTTGACATTGTTTAGTTGACGTTGTTACTTAAAATGCCCACTTTCATCCCAAAGTGCACATTTTTTCCTGAAAAATATTTTTCGAGAGCGATTCTTCATTGGGAATTCAGGTTAGAACGCCGACACGATGAGGAAGGGGACTAAACAATAAAACAACGTAATTTTCTGCAAACGAATTTGTGCTGAACGACTATAATGAGCAATCGCGCCATTTTACCTGGGAAACCGGGGTATGGTGATGTAGTGAGTTGAAATACAGACCGTTGGCGGCTGCACCCAAAAGGCTATGACTTCAGTTAAAACCCAGTTAGAACAGCGTGTGGATCAGGCGTTGGTGAGCGCATTTGGCGATGCGGTGGCCGGAACCGATCCGATGCTGACTCCCACCAATAATCCCAAGTTTGGGGATTACCAGGCCAATGTGGCCATGTCGCTGGCAAAACCGCTGAAGCAAGCACCACGGGCGATCGCCGAACAAATTGTGCAGCACCTTGAGATTTCGGATCTGGGCGATCCCCCTGAAATTGCAGGGCCAGGGTTCATCAACCTGCGGCTAAAACCGGATTTTTTGGCGAATCAACTGAAGGCAATTCAGCATGATGCACGGTTGGGGATTGCGCCCGATCCCAATCCACAGCGGGTGATTGTGGACTACCCCAGTCCCAACATTGCCAAGGAAATGCATGTCGGCCACCTGCGTCCCTCAGTGATTGGGGACTGCTTGGCGCGAATTTTAGAATTTTTAGGTCACACCGTGATTCGCCTCAGTCATATCGGCGATTGGGGTACGCCGTTTGGGATGCTGATTGCCTACCTGCGGGAAGCCTACCCGGAGGCGTTGAACGCTACGAATGCGCTGGATTTGGGGGATTTAGCAACATTTTATCGTGCGGCGAAGAAACGGTTTGATGAAGACGAGGCGTTTCAAGCGGCAGCCCGTCAATCGGTGGTGCAGCTTCAGGCGGGGGATCCCGCCACGATCCAAGCCTGGAAGATTGTCTGTGACCTATCCAACCGCACCAACCGCAAGATTTTTGACTTGATGGGCTTGTCGCCGAAGATTCAGGAGCGGGGGGAGTCATTTTATAATCCGCTGCTGCCGGACGTGATCGCAGAACTGGATCGGCTGGGCTTGCTGGTGGAGGACAACGGCGCGCAGTGTGTGTTTCTGGAGGGATTCACCAACAAGGACGGTAATCCCCTGCCGCTGATTGTCCAGAAATCCGATGGAGGCTACAACTACGCCACCACCGACCTCGCGGCGATTCGCTATCGGGTGAATGAAGACCAGGTGGATCGCGTTGTTTATCCGGTGGGGATGGAGCAAACCAACCACTTTGCCCAGATTTTTCAGGTGGGGAAGCGAGCAGGATGGATCACGGAGGAGGTGTCCTTTGACTATGCGCCCTTGGGATCAATTCTGGGAGAAGATGGCAAAAAGCTGAAGAGTCGCTCTGGGGAAGCGGTGCGGCTGATTGATCTGCTGGATGATGCGATCGCCCATGCTCGAACAGATTTAGAGAAACGGCTTGCGGAGGAACATCGCACCGAGTCAGACGATTTTATTGAGAATGTGGCGCGGGTCGTCGGCATTGGTGCCGTCAAGTATTCCGACCTCAGCCAAAACCGCACCAGCAACTATATTTTCAACTACGACAAAATGCTGGCGCTCCAGGGCAACACCGCGCCCTACATGCTCTACGCCTACGTGCGGGTACAGGGCATCAGCCGTAAAGGGGGCATTGATTTTGAAGCCTTGGGTGTCGATGCGGAGATTATCCTCACCGATGAAAGCGAATTGACCCTGGCCAAATACCTGCTGCAATTGGAAGATGTGCTGCATGCCGTTGAACAGGATTTATTGCCCAACCGTTTGTGCGAGTATCTGTTTGAACTGAGTAAGAAATTCAACCAGTTCTACGATCGCTGTCCGATCCTACAAGCCGAGGAACCCACCCGCACATCCCGGTTGATCTTGGCCGATTTGACCGCTCGCACCATTCGCTTAGGGTTATCGCTGCTAGGTATTTCGGTACTTGAACGGATGTAGATCTATCAACAACGGGCGATCGCCCCTAGGAGCCACCATGCTTGAACTCCATTGCCATACCACCTGTTCGGACGGGGTGCTCACCCCAACTCAACTGGTGCAGGCAGCGCATCAGGCCGGAGTGCGGGCGATCGCCATTACCGATCACGATACGATTTCTGGTTGGGAGGAGGCGAGCGCGGCGTCCCAAGCCTTGCCCATTGAAATCGTGCCCGGTATTGAACTCAGCACGATCTGGAACGGGCGATCGCTCCATCTCCTCGGCTTTTATCCCGATCCGGTTCGACTACAGGAACCCTTGAAAGAGCGGGTCGCGGAACGATGGCGACGGGCACAGCGCATGGCAGATAAACTAGGTGACTTGGGCTATCCGATTACGCTGCCGGAACCAACGAGTGCGATGGTTCCAGGGCGTCCCCACATTGCGAATTTGCTCCGGGAGGCGGGATACGTCAAAACGGTGCAGGATGCCTTTGATCGGTGGCTAAAGGAGGGCAAGGCCGCCTATGTTCCCTACGAAAAATTTACGGCAATCGAAGGAATTGAACTGCTCCGAAGCTGTGGGGCAGTGCCCGTGTGGGCGCATCCCTATCTGTTTCAGGCAGGTACGGTAGAAGCACTTTTGCCGACCTTTGTAGAGGCAGGTTTAATGGGCCTAGAGGTCTATCACCCCACCCATACGCCGCGACAGCAGTTGCAGTTGGTGGAGTGGTGCGATCGCTACAACTTGCTAAAGACGGGCGGCAGTGATTACCACGGATCAACGAATCCGAATGAGCCTGCCTACCCCGACCTCAACCACTTCCAGGTTCCCTACGATCTTCTGCTGCCCATTCAAAAAGCGGCGCAATCTCGCCTTTAAGACTCCTGCATTACGCTATTCCTGAAGGGTGCCCTCCCGCACCAGCATTTTCTGTGCCTTGGGCAGTCGCGCCTCTGCTTCAGCCATCACCTCGGCAAATTTTTCTAGGATCTCACCCGGATATTGTTCGAGAACCTTGGTGGATAGGGATACGCGCCGTTTAGCGCTGTCAAGGTCAATAATCACCGCTTTAACAGACTGTCCAATCTCAAAAAGCGCTGGCAGCGAGGCAATGTAGTTTGCGCTGATTTGATTGATGTGGAGCAACCCCGTAACGCCATTGAAATCAACGAATAGGCCAAAGGGCTTGATGTTGGAAATTTTGCCATCGACTAACTGTCCGATGCCCAGTTGACCCATGCTCGCCGATTGGCTAGCAATGCGTTGAGAGAGCACCAGTCGCCGTTGATTGGGATCAATTTCCAGGAACCCGACGGTCAGGGTTTTGCCTACCAGGACATCCAGGCTATCGCGGTCTACTAGGTGCGATCGCGGCACAAAGCCTCGGAGTCCGTGGGCATCGACCGTAACGCCCCCCTTATTCACACCCTTTACTCGGACTTGAATGGTTTGTCCAGCCTCCTGCATTTCGGCAAACTGCTCCCAAATTCGCCGCAGTTCGAGCTGGCGAATGCTAAGGGTGAGCTGACCGTCCGTGTCCTGATCGCGAATGATTAGGAAGTCGCGCTCTTCATGCAGGGGGGCGGATACGGTGAGATCAACGGCACCGGATAGCGATGCTTCCATTTTGGGCAGGAACGCCGCTGCTTTACCACCGACGTCCACATACGCACCTTCTGATTCATGGCTGAAGATTTTGCCACGAATCACCTGTCCCCGTTGAAACTGGTAATCGTACTGTTCAAGGGCTTTGGCAAAATCGTCAGAAGAAAAAGACAAGGGATCCTCCTATCTTCAAGCCGAGGGGAAGTCTCTTCAATATAATCAATTCCAGCTCAATCTAACAGACGCAGCCTGATAGGAAGGGCTAAATCTAGGGAAACGTTAGGGTGTCTTAAGGAACCCAATGGAGTTAGCCCGCGCTGTCTTTGGGCGATCGCTCTATCTCCTTAGTGACTGCTCAAACGTGCCCCCATTCCTCAACCGATCAGCGTAACTCGGCCTGAAACAGGGCTTTGACTTTTTCCCATGCATCCGCTGCGGCATCGGCATTGTAGCTGCCCCGGCGATCGCAGAAAAAGCCGTGATCGGCTCCGGGATAGCGCCAAATCTGGTGGGGAATGTGCGCCTCGGATAACGCTGCTTCGATCTGATCGACGTGTTCCACCGGGATGCTGGCATCGTCCATCCCAAAGAAAGCATGAAGAATGCCTTTGATCTGGGGCGTCCGGTGAATCGTTGGCGTTGCCTCCCCAGGGCACCAAGTGGGAATGCCAGCGCCATAAAACGATGCGGTCGCTTTAATATCCGGCAAGGTTGCCGCTAGATAGGCGACATGCCCCCCAAAGCAAAAGCCAATACAGCCGATCCCACCCTGAACATTGGGTTGCGCCTTTAGCCAATCGGCAGCGGCCTGGATGTCGTTCAGGAGTTCATCGGCCTTCGTTTGCTCTTTGTAGACACGTCCGATCGTGATGTCATCGGGGGTGTATCCGGTCTCGAAGCCAGGGGCAAGGCGTTGATACAAGGCTGGGGCGATCGCCACATATCCTAGACGGGCAAAACGTTCGGTGATATCTCGAATATGGGCATTCACCCCAAAAATTTCTTGCAGAACAATCACGCCTGGATAGGAGCCTGCGGCAACGGGGGCGGCAACATAAGCGTCAATCTGCTGCTGACCGCTGGTGAGTTGAACGGTTTGGGTTTGGATGGTGCTCATAGGATCGCTAAGTAGCCGGACATGATTAAATATAAAACCCCAACAGCCCTGCGCCGCCCGTTACGCTGCCCGCGCAGAGCAAAATCTGGTTTTTAATTCGATCGAGTTACTCAAAACCCAAAACCCAAAATCCAAACTTGATACCGATCGCCTTGATTCTAGGATTCATGCCGTTTGGAATGCCAATTTTGACCCCTTCCGCACTATTTTCGATATGATTTCTTTAGCTTTGGAATATGCTTCAACAACTTAGTTTCAGTGAACTACAGTCTTTTTCAATTCCTGATCTCGCCCCAACTCCGTCCCAATCGTGTTTCGTTCTGTAGTTCTATCTGAGAGCAAGTAGATGAGCATCCTGAGCATCCATCCGTCACTGCCGACTCTGAGCAAGCAGTGGAGCATCTCGGAGGCTTTAGAGAGTGAAATTTCATATCCAGCCCGACAGCGATATCCCAGCGTCTACGCAGCTCTATAACCAGATTCGATTTGCGATCGCCTCGCGTCAGTTTCCACCGGGGCACCGCCTCCCTAGCACGCGCCAACTCGCCATGCAAACGGGACTCCACCGCAACACCATTAGCAAGGTCTATCGCCAGCTTGAGGAGTCGGGGGTAGTCGATGCCCGTGCCGGAGCTGGAATTTTTGTGCGGGCGCAGGGGGATGAAGGTGGGGCGAAAAGCAAGTCTCCCCTGCTTGCCCAGTTTCCAGAAGCCCAGCGGTTGGTGCAAAGTAGCGTAGACACGCTGTTAAGTCAGGGCTGTACCCTCAGTCAGGCGCGGGAGCTATTTCTAGGGGAAATCGACTGGCGACTGCGGTGCGGTGCGCGGGTGTTGGTGACGGCTCCGCTTCAGGACATTGGAGCCGGGGAACTCATGGCGCGAGAGCTGGAGCAGGCGTTGCAAATTCCGGTGCAGCTTGTCCCGATTGAGGAATTGGCGGATGTGCTGGATCAGGCACGGGGCGGAACGGTAGTGACCAGTCGCTACTTTATTGGTGATGCCGAGGCGATCGCAGGCCCCAAGTTTGTGCGTGTCATCCCCATCGATATTTACGACTATGCGGCGGAGATTACCCTGCTCAACCAAATGCCCAAGGGAAGCTGCGTCGGCTTGGTTAGCCTGAGTTCGGGTATTTTGCGGGCAGCGGAGGTGATTATTCACAGCGTTCGGGGCGAGGAACTGCTGGTGATGACGGCTCAGCTTAAGGATGTGTATAAGCTGCAAGCCTTGGTGCGAAGTGCCCAGGTGATTATCTGTGATCACCCTAGCATTGATGACGTGAAACAGGTGATTCAACAATCCCGCGATGATTTGATTCGCGCCCCCAAAGTCGTGGCGTGCGAGAACTACATTGGCACTAATTCCATTAACCTCCTAAAGCGGGAGCTGGGGCTGGTGTAGGTCGGCAAGACGCAGGACAAACGCTACTCACTCACGTGGAGATCGCGCTGGCGGAGTTGCTGAATAAAGAAGTCTTCGAGGGATGGACGCGCCAAATTCATCGCTAAAAGTTGGGCATTCATGAGTTGGAGCGTAGCGAGGAAATCGGAGGGTGAACCCTTGAGATGACCGTGCCAGTAGTGATCCTCGAACTCTAGATCGGGAACCCATTGCCTCAAAACGTCGGGATTGCCGCCCTGCACGCGAACGTGATACAGATCCGCTGTTCCCAACAGTTCATTGAGGGAACCCATACAAATCAACTCGCCGCGTGCCAGGATGGCGATGCGATCGCAAATTTGCTCCACATCCGATAAGACGTGGCTGTTGAAGAAAATCGTTTTGCCCTGCGCCTTCAGGGACAGAATAATTTCACGAATTTGGTAGCGTCCCATTGGATCGAGTCCGGACATGGGTTCATCGAGGAACACCACGTCCGGGTCGTTAATCAACGCCTGCGCCATGCCGACCCGTTGTAACATCCCTTTGGAATACTTGC